>NZ_JAGXJG010000009.1:0-103556 GCF_019091725.1 Cellulomonas sp. GbtcB1
GGGCGCAGGCGCCGGGGCCGGCGCCGGGGCGGCCGGTGCGCACGCGGTGAGCCCCGCGAGCAGGGCGGCGCCGGCGAGAGCGGCGGCGGCGGTGCGGCGGCGGGCCGGGCGCCGACGATCGGACGGTGCGGCGGTCTCGTCGCCGGGTGTGGTCGCGCGGTCGATGGTGCGCACGGCGGCCTCCTCGCGGCCGGGCGGTGTCCGGGAGGTCCCGGCTGCGGCACCCCTGGCCTGCACCTCCAGCCTCGTGAGCGGGCCGGCGCGGCACATCGGGCGCGGGGCGGGGTCCGCAGGTTGCGCCTTTGGACGCAACGCTGCGCCGGAGGAAGGAGGGAGGTCGCGGCTGCGGATGCCCGAGGTCGTCTCAGATGACTTCGGCGAGGCTTCCGTCGGGTCGTGGACCACCAGCGGCGCTCGGCCGGACTCAGCCGGGCGGGTTCGCCCAGTACTCGTCGAGCCTCGCGAGGAGGAGGTCCCGGGGCATCCCGGCAAGTTCGGCGTCCGTGACCCCGAGCTCGCGCCTCGCGAGGAACACCAGCTGCGCCGGCAACGTCGCAGCTGGCCGGGTCGGTGCGCCTCGGTGGGGGACGACACGGTCCCGCACGCACGCCCAGAGCTCGGCGGGGGTCACCTCGAGCTGGTCCCGGAGGATGTGCGACCACAGCGACGGCCCGTACGCAGTGGCGTCGACCGGGCGTGAGATCCGGGTCCGGAGGATCCGCCCGTCCGGAAGCGGCAGCTCGTACGTGGCGTGGTGCCGCACGCGGCCCCCACGGGCGCTCCGCGCCGGGGACCAGCCCTCTGTGGTGCAGAACTGCTCGTGGTCGTCCCGCGTCGCCGGTCTAGCCATGGGCGCCCGTGAGCCAGTCGCGCAGCTC
The DNA here is from genome assembly GCF_019091725.1 of Cellulomonas sp. GbtcB1. Lineage (NCBI taxonomy): Bacteria > Bacillati > Actinomycetota > Actinomycetes > Micrococcales > Cellulomonadaceae > Cellulomonas > Cellulomonas sp. GbtcB1. The sequence goes on from NZ_JAGXJG010000009.1 coordinate 879, forward strand.
CTCGTCCGTCGACAGCTCGACGAGCTGCACCAGCGCCCACGCGTCCCGGTGGTTCGGCGCGTGCCGGAGGTGGTCGGTCCAGTCCTCGGCGTACTCCTGCAGCGCCGCGATCAGGTCGTCGACCGCCTCGTCCGTGGTCCGGCCCGCACCCGAGAGCGGGGTGCCCGGCATGAAGGCGGCCCATTCGCCGGCCTCGTGCGCGAGCTGGACGTCGGGACGGAGCGTGTGCGCGAGCGTCGCGCGCAGGAGCACGGCGTCGACCACCGCCACGCGTCGGCCGGCGCGGACGATCGTCGTGGGCACGCCGGCGTCAGCGGCGTCGAGCACCGACTTGAGCTGCTCGCGGGCTCGGGCGACGGGAAGGTCGACGACGGACATGGGGCACCTCGGCGGATCTCGGCGGCTGCGTGTACGCGATGTACATCGTGTTCAGAGCGTACGAGGCGGGGGTGCGCGTCGTCCAGAGCGACCTGCCCCGTTCGCGAACGCCCCGGTGCAGGGGCCCGCCGCGCGCTCCGGCGCAGGGCGGGTTACGGTCGCCGCTCCCTCGAACGATCGGAGGCACGACATGGGATACGTCGGCAAGCTGCTGAAGAGCGCGGTCGTGGCCAAGGCGGCGCAGGTCGCGATCCGGGAGATGTCCAAGCCCGAGAACCAGCGCAAGGCCAAGGAGCTGCTGGGCCGGGTCACGAAGCGGGGCGGTGCGGCCGGCCGCGCCTGACGGGCCGACCGGGCGCAGCGCCCGCGAAGTCAGGCGTCGTACACGTGCGCGTCGCCCTCGAACGGGCGCAGCGTGTCCGGCGCCGGGAACGGCAGCGTCCAGGTCGGCGCGCCCGGCAGCACGGCGCCCCACTGCTCCGCGACGACCACCACCCGCTCCGGGCTGACCTCCGCGAACCGCACCCGCTGCTCGGTCCCGTCGTCGAGGGTCAGCGACCACCGCTCCGCGAGCCACCGCAGCCCGCGCTCGGCGGCGAGTGCGCATGAGACACGTCGAGCGCCTATCCAGCGGATAGGCCCTCGACGTGTCCGATAGGCACTCGGCGTCAGGCGCCCGCGCCGCGCAGGCGCAGGACCGACCACGACACCGCCGGCAGCTCGACCGTCAGGACGCCGTCCTCCCCGAGGGCCGCGGAACCGTTCGCCCGCGGCAGGACCGTCTCCGCGTCCTCCTGCGTCGCGCGCCAGTGCACGTCGTCGTGCGCGTAGGTCAGCGCCTCCACGACCTCGACCGCCCCGACGCCCCGCAGGTCCACCCGCAGCGTGGTCGGCCCGTCGACGGCCCGGTTCACCGCGAACACCGCGACGTCCCCGGTCGACGCGTCGTACGTCGCCACCGCGTCCACCAGCGCCGACTCGCCGAACCGCGCGTTGGCGTACGTCGGCGCGTCCACGGCGACCCGCAGCACCTCGCCGCGCGCGTACCGCGACGTCAGCGCGAACGGGTGGAACGTCGTCTGGCGCCACGCGGCGCCGCCGGGCTCGGTCATGATCGGCGCGAGCGCGTTGACGAGCTGCGCCTGGCTCGCCGAGTGCACCCGGTCCGAGTTCCGCAGCAGCGAGATGAGCAGGTTCCCGACGACCACCGCGTCGGCGACGGTGTAGACGTCCTCCTCCAGCCGCGGGGCGACCGGCCAGTCCTCGCCCTTCGGGAGCTTCGACTCGTCCTCGTGGTACCAGACGTTCCACTCGTCGAACGAGATGTTGATCCGCTTGGCGGTCTTGCGCGCCGCGCCCACCGCGTCGGCCGTCGCCGCGACGGTCGCCACGAAGTGGTCCATGTCCTGCGCCGACGCCAGGAACGAGCCGAGGTCGCCGTCCTGCTCGCGGTAGTACGCGTGCGCCGAGATCAGGTCGACCTGGTCGTAGCACTCCTCGAGCACCTCGCGCTCCCAGGTGCCGAACGTCGGCATGCCGGAGGATGACGAGCCGCAGGCGACCAGGGTCAGGTCGGGGAAGATCTGCCGCATGCCGCGCGCGGTCTCGGCGGCGAGCCGGCCGTACTCGCGGGCGGTCTTGTGGCCGAGCTGCCAGGGGCCGTCCATCTCGTTGCCGAGGCACCAGAACGAGATGCCGAACGGCTCGTCGGCACCGTTGGCGCGGCGCTGCTCGGCGCGGGCGGTGCCGCGGCGCTGGTTCGCGTACTCCAGCAGCTCGATCGCCTCGGGCAGCCCGCGGGTGCCGAGGTTGACGGCCATCATCGGCTCGACGCCGGCGGCCGCGGTCCACTTCATGAACTCGTGCAGGCCGAACGCGTTGGTCTCGGTCGAGTGCCACGCGAGGTCGAGCCGCTCCGGGCGGTCCTCGACCGGGCCGACGCCGTCCTCCCAGTTGTAGCCGGACACGAAGTTGCCGCCGGGGTAGCGCACGGTCGAGACGCCCATCTCGCGGGCGAGCGCCAGCACGTCGCCGCGGAACCCGTCGGCGTCCGCGGTGGGGTGGCCGGGCTCGAAGATGCCCGTGTAGACGCACCGGCCCAGGTGCTCGACGAACGTGCCGAAGGTGCCGCGGCGGACCGGGGCGACCGTGAAGGCGGGGTCGATGACGACGGTGGCGGAGTGCATGGGGAGAGACCCTTCGTCGAGATGCGTTCAGCGTTGAACTACGGCGGCATCGGCGACTATAGTCCATCGTTGAACTAGCCCGGCCACCCTAGGTGCCGAGACAGCGCGACGACGCCGACCGCTGGCACACTGCGGAGGCGGATCGCACCGCAGCGACCCCACCCGACGAGGAGTGCCCGTGACCGACCACGTCACCGTCCGACCGCCCACCGGCGTCGTCCCCGCGCGGTTCCGGCCGCCGGCCGGCGCGTCCGACGCCCGCAGCGTGAGCCTGGACGGCCCCTGGCGGTTCCGCCTGCACCCGACCGCGCGCACCGGCGCCGACCCCAAGGACCCGGGCGACGACTGGGACACGATCGCGGTGCCCGGCCACTGGCAGCTCGCGCAGGCGCCGGACGCCTGGCCGTACGGCACGCCCGCCTACAGCAACAAGCTGTTCCCGTTCCCGATCGACCCGCCGTTCGTGCCGGACGAGAACCCGACGGGCGAGTACCGCCGCACGATCGAGCTCCCGGAGGACTGGCCCGTCGACGGCCGCACCTACCTGCGGTTCGAGGGCGTCGACTCGTGGTTCGAGGTCGCCGTGAACGGCACGGTCGTCGCGACGTCGCACGGCTCGCGCCTGCCGACCGAGATCGACCTCACCGACGCGCTGCAGCCCGGGCAGAACCTGCTCGCCGTGCGGGTCACCCAGTGGTCGGCGTACTCGTACGTCGAGGACCAGGACCAGTGGTGGCTGTCGGGCATCTTCCGCAGCGTGACGCTGGAGCACCGCCCGACCGCCGGGCTCGGCCACGTCGGGATCACGGCGGACTACGACCACGCGACCGGCACCGGCACGCTGCGCGTCGACGTCGAGGACGCCGCCCCCGGCACGCGGGTCGCCGTCCCGGCGCTCGGGCTCGACCTCGCCCCGGGGGAGACCGCGATAGCCGCCGTCGAGCCGTGGAGCGCCGAGCGCCCGCACCTGTACGAGGTCGTCGTCCAGGCACCGGGGGAGCGGGTCGTCCTGCACACCGGCTTCCGGACCATCGCGATCGAGGGCGGCGTCTTCCTGGTCAACGGCGCGCCCGTGAAGCTGCGCGGCGTCAACCGGCACGAGTTCGACCCGCTGCGCGGCCGGTCCGTCGGCGCGGAGCTCATGGAGGCCGACGTGCTGCTGATGAAGCGGCACCACGTCAACGCGGTGCGGACCAGCCACTACCCGCCGCACCCGCACTTCCTCGACCTGTGCGACCGGCACGGCCTGTACGTCATCGACGAGAACGACCTCGAGACGCACGGGTTCGAGCAGGAGGACGGGCGCTGGCCGGGCAACCCGGTGGACGACCCGGCGTGGGAGGACGTGCTGGTGGACCGCGTGACCCGCATGGTCCGCCGCGACGCGCACCACCCGAGCATCATCCTGTGGTCGCTCGGCAACGAGGCGGGCGGCGGCTGCAACGTCGGCGCCATGGCCCGCGCCGTCCGGGCGCTCGACCCGACCCGGCCGATCCACTACGAGGGCGACTGGTCGTCCGACGAGGTCGACGTCTACTCGCGGATGTACGCGACGAGCGAGCACACCGAGCTCATCGGCCGCGGCGTCGACCCGCAGCTGGCCCGGCCCGAGGCCGACGCGCGCCGCCGGCTGATGCCGTTCGTGCAGTGCGAGTACGCGCACGCGATGGGCAACGGCCCGGGCGGGCTGTCGGACTACGACGACCTGTTCGACCGCTACCCGCGGCTCATGGGCGGGTTCATCTGGGAGTGGATCGACCACGGCCTGTCCCGGCGCGACGCCGAGGGCCACGAGTTCGCGGCGTACGGCGGCGACTTCGGGGAGCTGTTCCACGACGGCACGTTCGTCGCGGACGGGCTGGTCCTGCCGGACCGGACGCCGTCGCCGTCGCTGCGCGAGGTCGCGGCGGTGTTCGCGCCACTGCGGATCGACGCCGTCGACGGCGGCGGCGCGCTCCTGGTGCGGAACCGGTACGCGTTCCGGGACACCGCGCACCTCGCGTTCGAGTGGACGCTGGCGCACGGGGCCGACGTCCTGGCGACGGGGGTGCTGGACCTGGGCGCGCTGCCCCCGGGGGAGTCGCGCGAGGTGCGGCCGCCGGCCGACCTGCCGCTGCCCGCGGCCGACCACACGCCGACCTCCTGGACCCTGCGCGCGGTCCAGCACGCGGCCGACGACCTCGACGCGTCCTGGTTCGAGGGCGGCCCGTGGACCGTCGCGACCGGGCAGGTGGCCGTCGTCCCGGCGGCCCCGCTCGCGGACGTGGCCCCGGGCGGCGCGCGGCAGGAGGCGGACGGCTCGTACGTCGTCGGGCCCGCGCGGTTCGACGAGGTCGGCAACCTGGTCGCCCTGCACGGCCGCCGGGTCGCGGAGCTGCGGGTCGACGCCTGGCGCGCGCCGACCGACAACGACCGCCGGTCGGGCATGTGGGTCGGGCCGTCGGACGAGGCGGTCTGGAAGGAGCACGGCCTGCACCTGCTCGCCGAGCGCAAGATCTCCGCGGCGCTCGACGCCGACGGGGCGCTCGTGGTCGAGGCGCGCACGGCCGGCCCGCGGACCCGGAACGGGTTCCGGACGACGTACGTGTGGTCGTCGGGGGCTGCCGGGTCGGTCGACCTGCGGGTGCGGATCGTGCCCGACGGGCGGTGGGACGGGTCGATCGCTCGGCTGGGGCTGCTGCTGACGCTGGACGAGGCGGCCGCGGAGGACGTCGCGGTCTCGTGGCTCGGCCTGGGCCCGGACGAGTCGTACGCCGACTCCACGAAGGCGGCGGTGGCGGGCGCGTGGTCGCACACCGTGCGCGACCTGCAGACCCGGTACACGCACCCGCAGGAGAACGGCGCGCGCCGGGGCGTCACGCACGCGGCGCTGGCGTTCGCGGACGGGTCCTCCCTGACGCTCGACGCGGGCCCGACCGTCTACGGCGGCGTCCCGCGAGCGGGTGTCGAGCTGTCGCTGCGGCCGTGGTCCGACCGCGCGCTGGACGTGGCGGCGCACCCGCACGAGCTCACCCCGGACGGGAAGCTCTACGTGCACCTGGACGCGGCCCAGCACGGCCTGGGTTCGGCCGCGTGCGGCCCGGGCGTCCTGCCGAACGCGGTCCTGCGCCCGGCCCCGGCCGAGCTGACCTTGCGCCTGACCGCGGGCTGACCCCCCGCGTCCGCCCCGCGCGCCGAGTGGGCAGTCGATGTCTCTTCCGCACCCCGGGAGGGGACATCGACTGCCCACTCGGCGTCAGGGGCGCGCCCGGTGCGGGCCCGGGTGCCCTGCCCGCCGGATGCACCGCACCCCGGCGCGCGGCATCGGCGCGTCGCACCGGTCGTCGGCACGCCGGTGCACGACCCAGGCCGCCGAGTCGAAGCCGACGCCCCCGCGCGCCCGGCGGAGCGCCGCCTCCAGGGCGCGGGCGGGGTCCGGGCCGTCCGGCCCCCACCCCTGCTCCATCGCCGCCGTGACCTCGTCGTGGGACAGCAGTGCCGCGAACGCCTCCTCCAGCACGCCGGCGGCGACTGCTGCTCGCTGGAGCCCGAGGGGCGCGGGCGGCGGCGCGTAGTCCCACCCGTCCAGCCCGAGGTCCTCCGCGAGCGCGTCGAAGAGGGCCAGGGCGTCCCAGAGCTGGATCGCCTCCTGCTGCGTGAGCGCCCCCGAGTTCGCGAGCGCGGTGGCCATGTCGTAGACCTCTGCCCCCCGGCGCGGTCCGAGGCAGAGGACGAAGATCGACGAGCCGACCTCGTCGACGTGGAAGACGATGCGCCGCTCCCGCCCGCTGACCTCGAGCGTGTTCCACCCCACGAGCGCGCGGTCGTCGCCCCGGGCGGACAGCGTGTGCGTCCCGTCGGGTGCGGCGCACAGGCCGACCACCCGCGCCAGCACGTCGAGGCGCTCGGCCTCCGGCAGCTCCTCGAGCTGCTCGGCGAACCGGTCCGAGAACGCGATCTCCGCCCGGTCGCCGGGCAGGCGGCCGCCGGCCCTCACGCGCCGTCGCGGAGGGCGGCGGCGCGCTCGCGGACGGCGCGCTCGTCCAGGCCGAGCCGGTCGCAGAGCTCGGCGAGGCTCCGGTGCGGCTCGCGGTCCGCGGCTGCCGACGCGTACGCGTCGACCACCGCGCGGGTGCCCTCGCGAAGCCGGCGGAGGTCCTCGTCGAGCCGCTCGGCGGAGTCGACGACGGCGACCGGGCGGCCCAGGCTCGTCAGGACCACCCGGTGCTCGGCGGCGGACGCGGCGACGGCCGAGACGCCCTTGCGGGCGGCCGTCGAGATGGGCATGCGCAGCGCCGAGGTGGTCATCCTGCAACAGTACACACGGGTGTGCAGTACTGCAGGCCCTTCGCGAGGGGGTCGGTCAGCGCTCCACGAGGCTGAACGGGGTCCCGATGTGCCCGCCCTCGCCCTTCCGCGCGCCGATCAGCAGGTCGAGGATCAGCCCGGTCGACGTCGCCAGGCCGGGGTCGATCGTCGTCAGCGGCGGGACCAGGAACCCGCCCTCCTCGATGTTGTCGTACCCGACGACCGCGACCTTGTCCGGCACCGCGACCCGGTGCACGCCGAGCGTGTAGAGCGCCCCGAACGCCAGCGAGTCGTTGAAGCAGAACACCCCGTCGAAGTCGACGCCGTCCGCCAGCAGCTGCTCGATCGCGGCGGAGCCCTCGGACCGGTGGTAGTCCTTGACCTCGACCAGCAGCGCCGGGTCGAGCGGGATCCCCGCGGCGGCGAGCGCGCGCTGGTACCCCTGGAACCGCACGTGCCCGGTGGTGTCCTCGTCGCCCGACTGCAGGCCGACCGCGGCGATCCGCGTGCGGCCCTGCTCGATCAGGTGCCGGGTCGCGACCTCGGCGGCCGCGGCGTTGTCCGGCCCGACGTGCGCGATGGCGTCGGACGCGAGCGCCTCGCCGTGCTCGCCGATCAGCACCAGGGGGATCGTCGAGCGGCGCGCCTCGGTGTCCTCGCGGGTCAGCGTCAGCGGGCTGAACACCAGGCCGTCGATGGCCGGCAGGTCCTCGTTCTCGAGCATCGCGAGCTCGACCTGCCGGTTGCCCTTCGACTGCGTGACGAGGACCGTCGACCCGCGCGCCTCCGCGGCGGACACGAACTCCGACGCGAACTCCGCGAAGTACGGCTCGCGCAGGCTCGGCACGCACAGGCCGATCAGCCCGCTGTGCCCGCTGCGCAGCTGCCGCGCGGCGAGGTTCGGCCGGTAGCCGAGCTCGGCGATCGTGGCGAGGATCCGCTCGCGCACGGGCGCGCTCACCCAGCCGGTGCCGTTCACCACGTTCGACACCGTCTTGGTGCTGACGCCCACCCGCTCGGCGACGTCGGCGAGCCGCACTCGCGCCATCGAGAATCCCCTCGTCATCGTGCCCCTGCGCCCGATCGGTGCCGGTTCGTCCCGGTCTGCTCGACCAGTGGAACCACCCGGCGGCGGGCTCGTCGGGCTGATCGTACCTGTGCTACGGTCCCAGCGTTCAACGTCGAACTACGACGTTGAACCACCCACCCTCCCGCGCCTCGGCCGGGAGGCCTTAGTTCAACGATGACCTAGGAGAACCGCGATGCGGCAGTTCGGCGGCCGATGGGCCCCCTACCTGTACGTGGCCCCGATCGTCGTGCTGGCCGGCGCGCTCCTGTACTACACGGTCGGCTTCGCCGTCTGGGCCAGCCTGACCGACTGGAACGGCCTGACCCGGATGGACTTCATCGGGCTGGAGAACTACGAGCGCCTGTTCCAGGACCGCACGTTCTACATCGCCCTGCGGAACACGCTCGTGTTCATGGTGGCGACCGTCTTCCTGCAGACCGTCCTCGGCCTGCTGATCGCGGTCATCGCCAAGGAGCGGATGCCCGGGGCCAACTTCTTCAAGGCGATCTTCTTCCTGCCGATCGCCATGGCCCCCGCGATCATCGCGACGGTCTTCAAGTACATGTTCGAGGCGAACTACGGCTCGCTGAACGAGACGCTGCGGGCGCTCGGCCTGCTGGGCGAGAACGACTCGATCCTGTGGCTCGGCGCCGACCTCGGCGTCTGGTCGATCGTCGTCATCAACGTGTTCGCCTGGATGGGCTTCTCGATGATGGTCTACTTCAGCGGCCTGATGTCGATCCCCGACGAGCTCTACGAGGCCTCGTCCCTCGACGGCGCGGGCTGGTGGCGGCGGCTGTTCTCGATCACGGTCCCGTCGCTCAAGGGCACGACCGGCGTGCTGATCCTGCTCGGCATCGTCGGCTCGCTGAAGACCTTCGACACGGTCTGGCTCACCACCCAGGGCGGCCCCGGCGTCTCGACGCACTTCCTCAGCACGTTCCTCTACCAGGAGCGGCTCAACCGGGACGCGGGCTACTCGTCGGCCATCGGGATCTTCATCCTCGTCGCCGCGTTCGTCCTGTCCCTGGTCCAGACCCGCCTGAGCAGCAGGGAGAAGTAAGCCGTGCGCAACCAGAAGACCCTCATGTGGACGGTGATGTACGCCGTCCTGTGCGTCCTCGCCGCGATGTGGATCTACCCGATCGTCATCGCGTTCGTGGAGTCGTTCAAGGTCGGCGGCGCCGGCAACTACGAGGCCGTGCTGAACCACCCGCGGTTCGACTACTGGTCGGCGATCGGGAACAGCTTCCTGCTGGCCGGCGGCTCGACGGTGATCATCGTGATCATCTCCTCGCTCGCCGGGTTCGCGTTCGCGCGGATGCGGTTCCGCGGGCGGACGTTCCTGTACCGCGCGCTGCTCGCCTGCATGGCCATCCCCGTCGCGTCCGTGGTGACCCCGCTGTTCGCGACCATGAACGACCTCGGCCTGCGCGACTCCTACGTGGGCGTGATCATCCCGCTGGTCGCGTTCAACGTGCTCGTGATGCTGCTGCTGATGAAGAACCACTTCGACGGCATCCCGGCCGAGCTCGTCGAGGCCGCCACGATCGACGGCGCCCGGCCGTTCGGCGTGTTCACGAAGATCTTCCTGCCGCTGTCCGGGCCGGTGCTCGCGAACGTCTCCGTCCTGTCGTTCGTGTACTGCTGGAACGAGTACCTGCTCCCCAACCTGCTGCTGTCCTCGGAGTCGAAGTTCCCGGTGACCGCGGCCGTCGCGCTCCTGCAGTACGAGCGGATGTCCCAGGAGCAGATCGGCCAGCTGTACGCCGGCCTCATCCTCATGACGATCCCGTCCGTGATCGTCTACCTGTTCAGCCAGCGCTACCTGCAGTCGGGCCTCACGGCCGGCGCGGTGAAGAGCTGACCCCCTCCCTTTCCCCAGCGCCGCACCCGCGCGGCGCGCTGACCTGCAGTTCAACGTCGAACCCCTCAGGAGAACCGATGCGCACCACCCGCACCTCCCGGCGTTTCCTCCTCGCCGGGGCGGCCACCGCCTCCGCGGCCCTGCTCCTCGCCGGCTGCGGCTCGGGCGGCGACGACGGCGTGGCCGACGACGGCTCCGTCACCCTCGTCTACCGGTCGTGGATCCCGACCGTCGACCAGGCCGCCGACATCATCGAGGCCTTCGAGGCCGAGAACCCCGACATCACCATCCAGTACGAGGGTGCCGAGGGCGCCGGGGACTACCTGGGCGAGCTCGACAACCTGATCCTGGCCGGCGAGGTGCCGGACATCTACGGCATCCAGGTCGGCTCGGCGTTCGACGACTACGCCGACTACGCGCTCGACACCGAGGAGTACGCGAGCGACTGGATCGACGGCATCAAGCCCGAGCTCCTCGACTCGGTCACCACCTCCGACGGCGTCGTCGCCGCGGTGCCGATCCTCACCGCCGGCTCCGAGTTCTACCTGTACAACCAGACGCTGTTCGACGAGCTCGGCCTCGAGCTGCCGACCGACTACGAGTCGCTGCTCGCCGTGTCCGAGGCCGCCCGTGCCGCCGGCTACACCCCGTTCGCGATGGGCGCCGCCGACGCGTGGCACGCGGACGACTTCTTCGTCTGGCTGAGCACGCAGTTCGGCGACGGCGAGGCGATCTACGAGGCCGCGTCGGGCGAGGGCTCGTGGGACGCGGAGCCGCTGGTCGCCGCGGCCGAGCGATGGGCGGAGCTGTTCAACAACGGCGTCTTCCAGGAGGGCGCGACGTCGACGACCATCTACCCGTCGGCCCGCGACGACTACCTGCTCGCCCGCAAGGCGCTCGCCATGCCGACCGGCTCGTGGCACGTGTCCGCCACCCTGTCCGGCAACGCCGAGACCCCGGGTTCGGCCGTCGAGAACGACGTGCTCGGCATGGCGCCGATGCCGACCCTCGGCGACAACGAGGCCAAGGCCGTCTCCGGCGTCGACTACTCCATCGCGCTGAGCGCCGAGCTCGAGGGCCCGAAGCTCGAGGCCGCGAAGAAGTTCGCCGAGTTCCTGGCCGTCGGCGAGGGCCAGCAGATCTGGGTCAACACCATGCAGGGCTTCCCGGCCGCCGAGGGCGTGTCCGCCGAGCTGTCGGCCGACGAGAACCCGGTCGCGCTGGAGTCCGTGCAGATCGTGACCGACGCGCTGGCCGACGCGGAGTTCCCGCGGAAGCTCACCTCGGAGAACGACGGCCTGGAGAACGACCTCGGGGTCGTGCTGCAGAACATCGCGAACGGCGCGGACCCGGCCACGGAGCTGGCGACGCTGAACATGTGAGCGCGTTCCGTGCGTGACGACGGCCCGGGGTCCCTGCGTGCTGGGGCCCCGGGCTGTCGTGTTGTGTGTCCTGTGAACCAGTGGAGGGAACCGCGATGAAGCACACCTGGCGATGGTTCGGCCCTGCCGACCCGATCACCCTGGCCGAGGTCCGGCAGACCGGCGCGACCGGGATCGTGACCGCGCTGCACCACATCCCGAACGGCGCCGTGTGGCCGGTCGACGAGATCCGGGCGCGGCAGGCCGAGATCGAGGCGGCCGGGCTGTCGTGGGACGTGGTGGAGAGCGTGCCGGTGCACGAGGACGTCAAGACGGGCGGGCCGCTGGCCGACGCCGCCGTGTCGGCGTACCAGGAGACCCTGCGGAACCTGGCCGCGTGCGGGCTTGACGTCGTCTGCTACAACTTCATGCCCGTCCTGGACTGGACGCGGACCGACCTGTCGTACGAGATGCCGGACGGGGCGCTGGCGCTGCGGTTCGACGCGGTGGCGCTGGCGGCGTTCGACCTGTTCGACCTGGCGCGGCCGGGAGCCGCGGGGGACTGGACGACGGCGCAGACCGAGGCGGCTGCGCTTCTGTGGGACGGGCTCGACGATGGGGCGCGGGCGCGGCTGCGGTCGACGATCCTGGCCGGCTTGCCGGGGGCCGAGGAGCACTACGACCTCGGCCGGTTCCGTGAGGCGCTCGCGACGTACGACGACGTGCCGGCGTCGGTGCTGCGGACGCGGCTGGGGTCGTTCCTCTCGGCGGTCATCCCGGTCGCCGAGGAGGTCGGCGTGCGGATGGCGATCCACCCGGACGACCCGCCGCGGCCGATGTTCGGGCTGCCGCGGGTGGTGTCGACGGCGTCGGATGCTGCTGCGGTGCTGGAGGCGGCGCCGTCGGAGTTCAACGGGCTGACGATGTGCGTGGGGTCGTACGGGTCGCGGCCGGACAACGACGTGGTGGAGATGGCGCGGCGGTTCGCGTCGCGGATCCACTTCGCGCACCTGCGGTCAGTGACGCTGGACGCGGACGGGGCGTCGTTCACGGAGGCGCCGCACCTGGACGGGGACGCGGACATGGTGGCGGTCATCTCGGAGCTGGTGGCCGAGGAGGCTCGGCGGGGGCCGGGTGCCGCGCCGATCCCGATGCGGCCGGACCACGGGCACGTGCTGCTGGACGACCGGGCGCGGGTGACGAACCCGGGGTACTCGCTGTACGGGCGGACGCGGGGGCTGGCGGAGCTGCGGGGGGTGGAGCGGGCGGTGCGGGCGTCCCGTTCCGCGGGCGAGGTGACGCGGATGACGAATTGAATGCAGCGTGCGGGTCGTGCCCAGCGCTGCCGCTCGAGTGACGCCGAGTCAGGCTATCGGGTCGCTGTCGAGATCTGACTGCCTGACCTCAAAATCGAATCCGTACGTTCGCGTAAGATCCTCAACTGACTCTCGAATCCATGCAGGGGCATCTGGTGCGACGTACACGCGCTCCACGAGCATACTCAGATCGACCGGAACCGGGACTACGCTCGGTTCCGGTTCCATCCGCCTGCTGTCTGCCTCATCGTTGCCTTCCCCCACAGGTTGACCGGTCAGCATCACGAGCCGAGCCTCGCGTTCGTGGGCATAGCTGTCGCGCTTGTGCATGAATGCGTCGAACACGTTGCCTTCCGGAATTAGCTCCTTCGTGTAGTCGATATAGCGAACCTTCCCTCCAAACACAAGTCTGTCGGTCGCCAGGCTCCCGGTTAAGCGTCCCCACGTGGACCTAACGGCGACGCCTCGCCCTTCTCGCTGATAAATCTCCCACATGGCTGCCGATTCTGCTTCTGCAAGGTGCCAGCAGTGCATATGTATCATCTGCAGAAGCTGCGTCCGCGCGGTAAGGCGATTTGCTTCCATTAGCTCGTAGTTCTCGCCGTACATCGCCGGCCGCGCCTTGATGTTTTGATACGTGTACGAGCCCTCCCATCGGTCGCGCATCTGGTCAGCTCGAGCAAAGTGAAGCGCTCGATTCTGCAGCAGGGAGAGGTATCGGGCGAGATCCATGTATCGCCACACGGTCGCGTCAGGAGCAGGTTGCGGCTGGAAACTCGTGTGATCATCCACGTACACGCAGCGAGTGTAGGGCGCGGCATGTTCGATGTGGTGAACCTCCGCGCAAAGACCCGGCCCGCGCCCCGTCGACTCATCCCGTCGCGGACGGGATGCGCCCCCTAGGGCGAGAACCTTCGCGTGATGACCCGTCGGCTGCGTCCTTTGCGTGGCACGATCCGTCGAGTGACGAGGCCCGCTACACCGATCGCCAACACCCGCGTCGCCCCCCTGCGCATCCGCATGACCGGCCGCGACCCCCGCGAGGAACGCCGCGGCGCCACCCCGCTTGAGCTGCTGTTCGACCTCACCTTCGTCATCGCCTTCGGCCGCACCGCGGAGGAGCTCGCCGTCCTGGTCGCCGACGGCCACGTCGGCCCGGCGATCATCGGGTTCGCCTTCGCGACGTTCGCCGTGTCCTGGGCCTGGATCAACTTCACCTGGTTCGCCTCGGCCTACGACACCGACGACTGGCTGTTCCGGCTCACCACGATGGTGCAGATGGTCGGCGTGCTGATCCTCGCGCTGGGCGTGCCGCTGATGTTCGAGTCGCTGGCCGCGGGGGAGCACCTGGACAACAAGGTGCTGGTGCTCGGGTTCGTGGTCATGCGCGTGCCGATGGTGCTGCAGTGGAGCCGCGCCGCCCTCGCCGACCCGGAACGCCGGCCGAGCGTCGCCGTGTTCATCACGACCCTGCTGGTCGCGCAGGCCGGGTGGGTGACGATCGCGCTGCTCGACCTGCCGACGGTCGTGTCCCTCGCCTGCGTGGTCCCGCTGATGATGCTGGAGGCGATCGGGCCGGTGGTCGCCGAGCGCGTGCACGGCGGCACCCCGTGGCACCCGCACCACATCGCCGAGCGGTACGGCCTGGTCGTGATCATCGCCGTGGGGGAAGGGCTGACCGGTACGACGTTCGCGCTGGCGGCGCTCATCGCGGAGTCCGGCTGGACCGTCGAGACGGCGCTGCTCGGGCTGGCGGGCGTGGCGCTGACGTTCGGGCTGTGGTGGGCGTACGACGTGATGCCGAGCGGTGAGCTGCTGGCTGCGCGCAGCCGGCGGTCGTTCACCTGGGGGTACGGGCACATCGTGCTGTTCGGGGCGATCATCGCGATCGGCGGCGGGCTGCACGCGGGGGCGTTCTACCTGCAGGGGGAGAGCTCGCTGTCCGCCGTGGGGACGGCGCTCACCGTCGCGGTGCCGGTCGCCGTGTACGTGGGGACGTTCTACGCGCTATTCGCCGTGCTGAGCCGGGCGCACGACCGGTTCCACGTGCTGCTCGTCGGGGTGTCGGCGGTGGTGGTGCTGGCGAGCGTGGCGCTGGCGGCGGCCGGGGTGGCGCTGGTGTGGTGCCTGCTCGTGCTCGCGGCGACGCCGTGGGTGACCGTCGTCGGGCACGCGTGGGCGGGGCGGACGGCGTCGGCTGCGACCGTGACTGGTGGCGAGGTCGACTCGTGAGACGGCCGGCGGCTATCCGCCGCTGATCCTCGACGCGATCGTCGCGGCCGGGACGTCGAGCGTCGCCGCGAGGTAGACCCGCCGCCGCGCGCCGGGGCGCCGGAGCACCAGGCGGTCGCCGACTGCCCAGGACGGTCGGACCTCGACCGTGGTGCCGGGGACCGGCCACACCGCCGCGGGGGCGTCCGCCAGCGCCGAGTTCGCGGACGGGAGCGGCTCGAACCGGATCTCGTCCGCCGTCACCACGAAGGCGACCGGGCTCAGCACGGCCGTACCGGTGCGGAGACTGCGCCGACCCCACACGACGAGCGCCGCCGGAACGGCGAACAGCACGAGAAGCACCAGGCCCCTCGGCTCGAAGCCCTGCGTCGCGGTGACGGCGACCCACGGCACGAGGACGAGGAGCGCGAGCAGCAGCGCGAGCGCGATCGCTGCTCGACCACGGCGCGCGGGATCTCGGGCCGCGCGGCGCTCGAAGTCCTGCCGTGCCTCGGGCCGGAACCGGACGACGAGCGGGTCAGCCGTGGCCGGCGGCGCGTCGCCGGTCGGCACCGCCCCGCCTGTCGGCACCGCCCCGCCGAGGTCCGGCGCGGTCACGACAGCCGCCTCGCGATGTGCCGGTCGATGTCCGCGTCCGTCGGCACGCTGTACATCGGATTCGACAGCCGCGACCAGTCCCCGAACTCGGGACGGTCGAGCCAGAACCCGGACACGGGTGCGTCGTAGCGGGGAACCTTGTGGCCGACGCGGTTGCCGTTCTACGGGCGGGTGCGGGGGCTGGCGGAGCTGCGGGGGTGGATGGAGCGGGCGGTGCGGTGACGCGCGGCCCTCCAGTCCGAGTGCGTGAGTGCGACCTTGGCGCGTCATCGAAAGCGCCCAGCTCCAATCACTGGCCACCAATTTGCGCATACGCTCTGCCCGGCGACGAGGTGTGAGGGTCGCATGGCCGGCTAATCACCGCGCCGCAGAAGACCCGCGAGTGCGGCGACAACGGCCGTCGCGAGCACCCAGCCTAGGGCGACGAGCGACACGGCGATCACCTGAGCGTTGCCGGTTGGGACCCACCTCGCATAGCCGAAATCGATAAACGGGAGCACCGTGTCGACGGCATAAAGAAGCGGATTGAACGGCTCGGGCGCCCCCGACGTCTTTACGAAGTAATCGGCAGGTCGACCCGGGAGCTTCCAAAGTACCGTTGAGGCAGCCCCGATGAGCGCTACGAGCCACGCGATAGCCAACCAGGGGCGATAGCCGTATCCGACCGTCCACCTCATAGCACCGCTGATTGTGGCCGCCGCCACTCTCGACATCCTGTTGGCGCGAGGGCGGCGCCGCCGCATCCTTTCGGACGCGATTTGCACCCTCTTGGACCCGCTGTCGTCGCCCACCCGTCGCAGGGTATCTGCAAGATGCTTATACACGCCGGGCGAGTAGCCGAACGGGTCGCGCCCGATCCATGCCAGGCGCTCGTCGACAGATACGACGTCCGAACCAGTTGACAGCTGGTCGTACGTTAACCCAATAAGGGAGCAAGGAACAAGCGCCGCCGACTGGTCGTCGACCCAAATTCCGATGTGTCCGTACGCGAAAGACGCGGCACCGATCACTTCGCTCGGTCTCCAAAAAAGAGATCCGATCACACGCAGGTGCTCCGCCAGGAGGGCGGTGCGAGTCGGATGTGCAAGAAAACGCGCCCCTTGCATCTGGCACTGCGCCGAGACCGTGGCTCCGAGGAGTCGGACCGTGCCTCGAGACGTAAATCCTTTCGAGAGGACAAGGTTCCCGTGCACCTTTAGGCCGTCACCAATAAGTGTCGCACCTTCCGGATTGACGATGGTGGCTCCAGAAAAGATGGCCTGACCTTCGATCTCCGCTTCGATTAGGCGCATCTCGCCCCTGACATGGAGGCCGTCGCTAGCGATTAGGCCGGCCCCGATGGTAGCGCCATCCGCGGTAAAGGCACATCTTCGAGGATTGTTGAGCATTGCTCGACTGAGATGCAATTGTCCGCCAATTGTCGCCCCGATTGCACGGGTCATCCCATGCGCGATGAAACCGTTGTTGATGTAGACATTTTCGGAAACGTCTGCGCCGTCCAATGTCAGGGCGGATCCGCCCTCATTTTGCAGGGTTGCCCCACTCAAGATGACCTGGCCGTTGACGCGAGTTCCGGCGAGACGAAACTCGCCGAATGACTCGGTGCCGGCCGCGGCGGCAAGATCGCTGTTCAAGTGCGCCCCGTCCATCTGGACGGACATTCCGCCCGCGTTGCTTAACCGGGCTCCCGTGAGAATCAGTTGGCCCTCGATCGCAGCGCCGAGAAGACGAACACTGCCCTCGGCGGAAAACCCTGGACCTGCGTATATCCCGCCGCCGACCTTGAGCCTGTCCGCATGTAGCGCGGTCGCGCCAGGGTTCTGCAAGGTCGCACCGCTTAGGACGATGTTCCCACCGATCGCGGCTGCCTGTAGTATCATCTCGCCGCGGACGAGAAGCCCGGATGTCGCCCTTATGTCTCCGCGGATGCGAGAATTGATCGCAGTAAGTGTGGGTCCAGAACCGTTCGTGAATAACGCGTCATTGAGATGGAGGCTTCCGTCGAGGTCGCAATCGGAGATTCTGACTTCCCCTCGTGCGGTGAAACCCTGATCTAGTTGAAGATCTCCTTCGATCCGCGTAGAGGTCGCCTGGAGCGCGCCGTCGGTCCCGCCGTTCAAATGAGCGCCAGAAAGTGTCATGTCGCCCGCGATTCGCGATGCTGTGAAATCCAGTAGGCCAGTGGTCGAGATCTGGTCGAGAAATACATCTCCAGCCACGACCATTCTCTGCCCGAGGAGGCAGTCGCCTCCTGGATTCGCAAGGTGCGCACCAGTCAGGGACACTTGGCCATCGATGTGCGCGCCGTGAAGGCGGACAGCACCTTGAACAGACAGTCCGGTGTTTGCGTATATTCCTCCCTTGACTTCGGCTCCGTCAGCGCTTAATGCGTCGGCCCCTGGATTGCTGAGAGAAGCGGAAGAGAGTGACAGCTCGCTGCCGATCTCTGCTCGCAGAAAGCGCACCTCCCCTAGGCAGGTGGTCCTATCAAGATAGACACCCCCGTCGGCACGCAGTCCATCGGCCTGGATCGCAGGGTCTCCTGGCGTGGGTCGGAAGACCGCACCAGCGGCGTTGAATTGCCCCCCAATTCGGGCACTTTGGAGTGCAACTTCGCTGCGGAATGTGGACCGCGCGAGACTGAAGTCATGTTCAAGCTGTAGGCGTCGAGCCTTGACTCCACGATCTGACCAGCACCCGTAGAGATGAATGCTCGCGAGGCTCGCGGACTGAAGGTCTAGGTCCTGTTCGAGGTCAAGCCAACACCCAAAGAGCCGCAGGTCGACCGCGCGGGCTATCGAATGGAGCTGGAGGGAACCTGTGATCCGAGTGGCGACGATCGTTATTACGCGAGGCGCAACTGTCTTGCGCCCTAGCCCGAGATTGCGCAGGTCGCCTTCGATGAGATCCCGCACGACTTCCCCGCGAACGGTGCGATCTGCGCCCCAAGTTCGCTCCGACGGTTCGATGCATATCTCGGGTGTGGCGAATCCTCTCGGTGCGAACGAGCTCCCGCTTGCCACCGCTGCAACCAACCGCGCTTCAGTCTCGGACAGATCGTGTCTCGACAAGTCGACTCCCTGGGATGCTGACGCAGAGCATCGCATGGCGGGGGTCGAAGCCTGCGTTTCCGGGCCGCAACTCCCTCGAATGGGTCAACCGCGGAAGTAGCGGCGTCGAGAGCCGCTCGGGTTTCGTTGTTCGAGCGCGTCGGGTCGCGGGGGGGGGGGGGGGGGGGGGGGAGGGCGTTGCGGCGTTCGCGGTTCCGCCGTCCTGAGCCTGGCGGGATCCGCGGGCATCGACGCCCACGCGGTTCCCGTCGTTCACCCCTCCGCCGTGCCCCGGTCGACGAGCGTGAACACGCTCGCCGGGCTCGACGGGTCCGGGTCGAGCGCGAGCCCGCCCTCCTGGTCCGCCACCACGACGCCCGCGGCCGACGAGATGTTCACCTGCTCCGGCTGGTCCAGCGCCGCGACGTCGAGCTGCTGGTCCGGCGCGGCCGGGTCGCACGGCGCCACGGTGATGACGTCGTCGCCGGGCAGGCTCAGGCACGACGGCTGGCCGTCGGTGGTGGCCGTCGTGCGCACCTGGAACGTCGTGCCGGTGGGCTGGAACACCCACGTCGTCGGGACGCCGCCGGCCTCAGCGGGGTCGGCGACGGTGGTGACGCCGCCCTCGACGGTCGTGGTCACCCACTCGCCGCCGTAGGTCTGGATGTCGACCTGGTGGGTGCCGTCCAGCAGGTCGCCGCCCGCCGGGGCCGTGGCGTCGTCGTCGGACCCCGTGTCGGACGTCGTCGCGACCGGGTCCGGCGCGGGCGTGGTGTCGGTGGTGTCCTCGGCCTCCGCGGTGCCGCCGGTGCACGCCGACGTCCCGACGACGAGGGCGCCGGCCGCCAGGGCGAGCGCGAACGTCCGGGCGTGGGTGCGCGGGCGGCGGGTGGGGGTCGTGATCACGGTGGTCCTCCAGCGGGTCGGCCCGACCGCTGCTCGATCGGTGGTAGCCGCGAGGGGCGCTCGGCACGCCCCTCACCTCGAACGTAACGAGACCAGGGGTGGGTGCAACCGGGGCGGGAGCCCTTACCGCCCGAGCAGCCCCACCGAGCGCCGCCGAAGAGGCGTTGCCACTTCCCTTCCGCACCCGGTAGACATGTGGTCATGGAGGTGTCCGTCCGGGAGGCAGCCGACGCGCTCGGCGTCAGTGACCGCCGCGTGCGCCAGCTCGTCGCCTCGGGGCGGATCCGCGCCCGCCGCGTGGGGTCGCAGTGGCTCGTCGACGGCGCCTCGCTCCCGATCGCGCCGCGCCGCAGCCGACCGCTCAGCCCGACCGAGGCGTGGCTCCTGCTCGCCGCGGACCAGGCGCCCGGTGCACGGCCTGGCAGGTGGCGCGACCGCCGCGACCGGCTCCGGTCCGATCCGTCCCCGGAGACCCTCCTCGCGTCGTGGGCGGCGGCGCGCGGCGATCGGCTCCTGTTCGCCACCCGCGAGCCCGGCGGCGTGCTCGACGACCCGGCCGTCGTCCGCTCCGGCCTCTCCGACCCCCGCGCGGGCATCAGCGCCGCCGACCTCGCCGAGGGCTACGTCCTCCGCGACGACCTCGACGCGGTCCGCCGGCGACACCTGCTGCGCCCCGCGACCGGCCGCCCCGACGTCGTCCTGCACGTCGTCGAGGTGCTCCCCGCCGACCCGGTCCCGCCGCTGGTGCTCGCCGCCGACCTCGCCGAGCACGACGGCCCGCGCGAGCTGGCTCGCGCGAGCGAGCTGATCGCCCAGGTGGTGCGGGCCGCGTGACCATCGCGCTGCCGCCCATGACCGTCGCGCAGACGGCCGGGTGGCACGCGCTCCTCGAGGTGCACGACCGGCTGCCCGGCTGCTGGACGCTCGTCGGCGGCCAGATGGTGCACCTGCACTGCGCCGAGCGGGGCGCCGCCCCGGCGCGGCCCACCGACGACCTGGACGCCGTGCTGGACGTCCGGGCCGACGGCCGGATCCTGCACCGGTTCACCAGCGTGCTCGTCGCGCTGGGGTTCACGTCGGCGGGGACGAGCCCGGCCGGGCACCAGCACCGCTGGACGCGCGGGCCGGCGCAGATCGACGTCCTCATCCCGCGCCGGGTGGGGGAGCGCGCGGCCACACGCCGCGGGGTGCGCGGCGGGACGACGCTCGAGACGCCGGCCGCGCAGCAGGCGCTGGACCGGAGCGCCGCCGTCGCGGTAGAGGTGGCCGGCGTCGCCGGGCGGGTCCGGAGGCCGAACCTGCTCGGCGCCCTCGTCGCGAAGGCGGCGGCGCACACCGTGGTCCTCGACCAGGCCCGGGCACGGCACCGCGCGGACTTCGCGGTCCTCACGACCCTGATCGCGCCGTCCGACCGGATCGACGAGGCAGGCCCGCGGGACCGCCGCTACCTCCGCGGCATGCTCGCGGCGCTCGCGGACGACCGGCGGACGGTGCTCCGGGTGGACGGCGCGGCGGAGGGCGTCGCGACGCTGCAGGACCTCCTCGACGCCTGACCCCCCGCGCGCCCCGCACCCCCCGCACGCCGCGAGGGGCGGACCCACCGCACGGGCCCGCCCCTCGCCTCGACCGCCGCCCTACCGGACGCCGCTCGCCGTCACCCCTGCGTCAGCGGCGCCAGGGTGTCGTCGTCCTTGTACACGTCGGCCGCGTTCTCCTTCGTCACGATCACGGGCGTCAGCAGGAACGAGGGCACGACCTTGACCCCGTTGTCGTAGGACTCGGTGTCGTTGATCTCCGGGTCCTCGCCCTTCTGCAGCGCCTGGATCTCCTTGATCGTCTGCGCCACGAGCTCGCGGGTGTCCTTGTAGATCGTCGAGTACTGCTCGCCGGCCATGATCGACTTCACCGACTCGACCTCGGAGTCCTGGCCCGTGACGACCGGGGTCTCCTTGCCGGCCTGCGACACGGACGTGAGCGCCGCGCGGCCGAGGGTGTCGTTCGGCGACAGGACGCCGTCGAGCTCCTCGGAGCCGTACGAGCCGGCGAGGATCGTGTCCATGCGCTTCTGCGCGTTCTCGGCCTTCCAGCCCTGCGTCGCGACCTGCTCGAACGAGGTCTGGCCGGAGACGACGACCAGGGTGCCGTCGTCGATCTTCGGCTGCAGGACGCTCATGGCGCCCTCGAAGAACGGCGTGGAGTTGGCGTCGTCGGGGGAGCCGGCGATGAGCTCGATGTTGTACGGGCCCTCGCCCTTGCGCTCGGCGAGGCCCTCGAGCAGCGCCTGCCCCTGCAGGACGCCGACCTGGTAGTTGTCGAACGCCACGTACATGTCGACGGCGTCGGTGTTCTTCACCAGGCGGTCGTAGGCGATGACGTGGGCGCCGGAGTCGACCGCCGCCTCGAGCTGGGAGCCCAGCTGCGAGCCGTCGATCGCGCCGACGACGATCACGCTGGCGCCCTGCTCGGTCATCGCCTGGATCTGGTTCTGCTGCTCGGTGACGCCGCTGTTCGCGAACTGCACGATCGGGTTGTACCCGGCCTCGGTCAGCCCGTCCTTGAACAGCTGCTCGGCGAGCACCCAGTTCTCCGACGTCTTCTGCGGCAGGGCGACGCCGATGGTGGCGTCGGCCGCGAAGCCGCCGCCGCCGCTCTCGGACGACCCGGCGGTCTCCTCGGTGGACGACCCGCCACGCTCGGACGAGCAGCCGGACAGGAGCAGTGCTCCGGCGGCCCCGGCGGCGACCAGCGCCGCAGTCAGCTTCTTCATGGGTGGTGTCACTCTTCCTGGTTGGGCACCCGTCGTCGGGTGCGGTCGAGCGTCGTACCGGGGGTCGGCACGATGGAGGACAGGTGTGGGTTCAGGGGGTCGGCGCCGGCGGCGCCCGCTCAGCTCCGCGCCAGCGTCTCGTTCTGCGACACCGGCACCGCGCCGGTCCCGGCGGTGCTGTCGTCCGGGCCGGGGTCCGTGGGTCGGCCGCGCCGGGCGCCCTTCATCAGCAGCCCGACGATCGACGGCCGGCCCTGGACCTTGTTGTAGACGTCGAAGGCGACCGCGGCGAGCAGCACCAGGCCCTTGATCATCTGGGTGCTGTCGGAGCCGACGCCCATGAGCTGCAGGCCGTTGTTCAGCACCGCCATCACCAGGCCGCCGATGAGCGACCCGACGACGGTGCCGACGCCGCCGGAGACCGCCGCGCCGCCGATGAACACCGCGGCGATCGCGTCGAGCTCCCAGTTCGTGCCGTCGAACGGCCCGGAGGCGGTCGACCGGCCGATGAAGACGATGCCGGCCAGCGCCGCCAGCACGGACATGTTCATCATGACGAAGAAGTTGGTGCGGCGGATGTTGACGCCGGACAGCGCCGCCGCGACCTTGTTGCCGCCGACCGCGTACACGTGCCGGCCGGTGATCGTGCGGCTCGAGACGAAGCCGTACAGCAGGACCAGGACCCCGAGGATGACGCCGGAGACCGGGAACGACGTGCCGACGCGGCCGCTGCCGAACAGCACCGTGGCGTAGGCGATGACGGCGCCGAGGGCGACCATCCGCGTGATCGACACCCACAGCGGGACCGGGGTGCCGCCGAGGCGGCGGGCGGAGCGGCGCTTGCGGAGCTCGCCGTAGACGACGCCCGCGATCGCGAGGATGCCGAGCAGCAGCGTCCAGTTGTTCAGGCCGGTGTTCGGGCCCCACTCGGGCAGGTAGCCGGCGCCGAGCGTCTGGATCTCCTCGGGGACCGGGACGGTGTTCGACTTGCCGATGTACTGGTTCGCGCCGCGGAAGAACATCATCCCGGCGAGCGTGGTGATGAAGCCCGGGATGCCGACGTAGGCGACCCAGAACCCCTGCCAGGCGCCGATCGCCGCGCCGACGGCCAGGCCGAGCAGGATGCCCGCCCACCAGGGGATGCCCCAGTCGCGGATCGCCAGCGCCACGATGATGCCGACCACCGCGGCCACGGACCCGACCGACAGGTCGATGTGCCCGGCGATGATCACCAGCACCATGCCGATCGCCAGGATCAGCACGTACGAGTTGCCGTTGATGATGTTCTGCGCGTTGGTCGGCGTGAGCACCTTCCCGCCGGTCGCGATCTGGAAGATGATCACCAGCGCGATCAGCGCGAACACCATGCCGAACTGGCGGGCGCCGCCGCCGAACAGCTGCTTGAGAGACGTCATCGTCCGGTAGTCCTTCGTCGGGTTCCGCTGGATCAGTTCGTGAGCGCCGGGCTGGTGCCGGTCATCAGCCGCATCAGCGACTCCTGGTCGGCCTGCTCCCGGTCGAGGACGCCGGTGACCCGGCCCTCGAAGATCGTGTAGATCCGGTCGCACAGGCCGAGCAGCTCGGGCAGCTCGGAGGAGATGACGACGACGCCCTTGCCCGCGTCGGCGAGGCGCTGCACGAGGCCGTAGATCTCGTACTTCGCGCCGACGTCGACGCCGCGGGTCGGCTCGTCGAGGATGAGCAGGTCCGGCTCCGGGAACATCCACTTCCCGAGCAGCGCCTTCTGCTGGTTGCCGCCCGACAGCTTGGCGACGCCCTGCCGGACCGACGGCGTCCGGATGTTCAGCGACTTCCGGTAGTGCTCGGAGGCCAGGAACGCCAGGTCGGTGTCGAGGACCCGGCGCTTGGTGATCCGCCGCAGGTCGGCCGACACGATGGTGTCGAGGATGCTGTCCAGCAGGTTGAGGCCCTGGACCTTCCGGTCCTCCGGGACGTACGCGATCTTGTGGTCGATGGCCTGCTGGACGGTGTGCAGCTCGACCGGCTCGCCGTCGATGAGGATCTCGCCGCCGCGGAACCGCCCGTACGACCGGCCGAAGATCGACCGCGCGAGCTCGGTGCGGCCGGCGCCCATGATCCCGGCGAAGCCGACGATCTCGCCGTGCCGGACCTCGAACGCCGACCCCTTGCAGACCATCCGGTCCGCGACCGTCGGGTGCTCGACCCACCAGTCCCGCACCTCGAAGAACGTCTCGCCGATGGTCGGCGTGTGGTCCGGGAACCGGTGGTCGAGCGACCGGCCGACCATGCCGCGGATGATCCGGTCCTCGTCGACCTCGCCCGCGCCGGCGTCCAGCGTCTCGACGGTCTTGCCGTCCCGGATGATCGTGATCGAGTCGGAGATGGCGGCGATCTCGTTGAGCTTGTGGCTGATCATGATGCTGGTCATGCCCTTCGCGCGGAGGTCGCGCAGCAGGTCCAGCAGGTGCGCGGAGTCCTCCTCGTTCAGCGCCGACGTGGGCTCGTCGAGGATGAGCAGCTTCACGTCCTTGGCCAGCGCCCGGGCGATCTCCACGAGCTGCTGCTGGCCGACGCCGATGTTCTTGACCTGCTCGTCGGGGGAGATGTTCAGGTCGACCCGGGCGAGCAGCTCCGCCGCCCTCTCGCGGGTGGCGTCCCAGTCGATGCCGAGCGGCCCGGCGACCTCGTTGCCGAGGAAGATGTTCTCCGCGATCGACAGCTCGGGGATGAGCGCCAGCTCCTGGTGGATGATCACGATGCCGGCCCGCTCGCTGGACTTGATGTCCTTGAACCGGACCTCCTCGCCCTGGTAGACGATCTCGCCTTCGTACGTGCCGTGCGGGTACACCCCGGACAGGATCTTCATCAGCGTCGACTTGCCGGCGCCGTTCTCGCCGCAGATCGCGTGGATCTCGCGCTCGCGCACCGTCATCCGGACCTGGTCCAGCGCCTTCACGCCGGGGAAGGTCTTGGTGATCGACCTCATCTCGAGGACGACGGGGGTGTCCAGCATCGTGCCTGCTCTCTGTGCCGCGCTGCACGGCCGGCGTCGGTGCCGGTCTGTCGAGCTCGCGGTGGACGCTAGGACCGGCCGGACCTTCCCGTCAACCTCTGAAGGCAACCGAGAGACAGCGCGTTACTGAATCGCAACCGGACGCGGGTCAAGCGGTAGGGATCTGGGCGAACCGGGGCGAGGCGGGCGCTTGCTCGGGCCCGGCAACGGCATTGCCCACAACTTCTGAAGGCAATCGCGTGCGGTGGTCGAAGCCGGGCTAGCGCGTCGCCCACGCCGGGCGGACGGCCCGGGTGGCCCCGGCGATGGCGCCGATGATCTCCTCCGGCGCCGACGTCGCCGCGTCGAACGAGCCGTTGTTCCGGCCGTGCCGCAGCACCTCGATCCGGTCGGACACCGCCCGCAGGTCGGCCAGGTTGTGGCTGATGATGACGACGCCGAGGCCCATCTCGCGCAGCCGCTCGACCAGCATCAGCACCTCGGCGGTCTGCACGACGGACAGCGCGGCGGTGGGCTCGTCGAGCACGAGGATCCGCGGCCGCGTCGTGAGCGTCCGGGCGATGGCGACGGCCTGCCGCTGCCCGCCCGACAGCTCGCGCACCGGCGTCCGGACCGACGGCACCGTGATCGTCAGGTCCCGGAGGATCTGCGCGGACGCCAGCTCCATGCCGTCGATGTCCATCGGGCTGCGCTTCGACGCGCGCAGCTCGCGGCCGAGGAAGATGTTCGCCGCGACGCTGAGGTTCTCGCACAGTGCGAGGTCCTGGAACACCGTCGAGATGCCGAGGGCGTGCGCGCCGGCGGGGTTGGGGATGGCGACGGGGTCGCCGTCGATCTCGATGGTGCCGCTGTCGGGCTGGAGCACGCCGGAGATGATCTTGGCGAGCGTCGACTTCCCGGCCCCGTTGTCGCCGACCAGCGCGACGACCTCGTGCGCGTGCACGGTGAGGTCCGCGTCGGTCAGCGCCTCGACGGCGCCGAACCGCTTGGTGACCTTGCGCAGGGCGAGCAGGGGCGGGCCGCCGGGCTTCGATCGGCCCTGCTGCTGCGTCGTCGTCCACTCCACGTCGAGTGCCACGGTCTCAGTCTCCGTCCGGCCGGGCGTATGTGGGGAGGGTGGTGCGGGTGTTTTCCAGCGCGAGCAGCACCGCGCCCATGACCTCGGCGTTCGGGCCGAGCTCCGCGGCGACCACCTCGAGCGGCGCGATGTGGTTGAGCGGCACCCGGCGGCGGATCGCCTCGCGCATGGGGCCGATCAGCAGCTCGCCGGTCTCCGCGAGCTCGCCGCCGACCACCACGCACTGCGGGTTCACGGCGATCGCCAGGCCCGCGACGACGGCGCCGATGGTGGCGCCGGCGTCCTCGACGACCTGGCGGCAGCCGGGGTCGCCGTCGTTGGCGAGGGCGACGATGTCTCTGAGCGTGAGGCTTCCGCGGGAGGCGCGGAGGACCTCGATGAGGGCGGGGGCGCCCACGACGGTGTTGAGGCAGCCGCGGCTCCCGCACAGGCAGACGTGGCCCTGGGCGTCGACCTGGACGTGGCCGATCTCGCCCGCGGTGCCGGCGAAGCCGCGATGCAGGTTCTGGTGCAGGGAGATACCGGCGCCGGTGCCGTGGGAGGCGCGGACGTAGACGGAGTCCTGGAAGTGCCGGGAGGCACCGAGGCGGCTCTCGGCGAGGGCGCCGAGGTTGGCGTCGTTGTCGACGAACACCGGGACGCCCAGGCGCTTCGACATGACCTGGGCGACGGGGGCGTCGTCCCAGCCGCGCAGGATGCCGGGGACCGAGACGGTGCCGGTCGCGGCGTCGACCGGGGCGGGCAGGCCGATGCCGATGCCGAGCAGCTCGTCGAGGCCGGAGCCGACGCGCTCGAGGATCTCGACGATGAGGAGGGCGGCGCGGTCGAGGCTGGTGTCGGCGCGGTGCTCGTGGGGGAGGGGGAGGGCCTGCTCGACGAGGACCTGGTGGGCCGAGTCGGTGAGGGTGATGCTCATGTGGCGCGTGCCGACGTGGACGCCCGCGGCCAGGCCCGTGCGGTGGACCATCGTGACGAGCATGGCGCGGCGGCCGTTGTGGATCGTGGCGCGGACGTCGACCTCGCCCGCTTGCTGGAGCTCGCGGACGATGTTGCTGACCGTCGCGGCGCTCAGGCCCGTGGTGGAGGCGAGCTCGACCTGGGTGAGGCCGCCGTAGCGGCGGATGGTGTCGACGACGGTGGCGCGGTTGGCTTCGCGCAGGGCTGTCTGGGAGCCGGCCATGTGGGGTGGGGCCTCCCGTTCTGCCTGCGCCGTTGCGGTGTGCTCGGGAGGATACTCCGGCGAACTAGAGGTCGAGGAAAGAGGCAGACCGACCAGCACCGCGCGCTCAGCGCTCAGGGCGCTGGCGGCTCCGGACGGCTGCTCCACGAGGCGTTCTGGGTGTGATCGTGCTGAACTGTGGCGTGCGGGTCGATTGCCTTCAATTTGAGCCGGAGCGCGGTCTGCAGATCGGCAAGAGTCTTGCGGGGGTTGCTCAGCCGTCCGCCACGACGGGTGGACAACTCGATGTGA
Source organism: Cellulomonas sp. GbtcB1 (assembly GCF_019091725.1). Taxonomy (NCBI): domain Bacteria; kingdom Bacillati; phylum Actinomycetota; class Actinomycetes; order Micrococcales; family Cellulomonadaceae; genus Cellulomonas; species Cellulomonas sp. GbtcB1. The sequence goes on from NZ_JAGXJG010000009.1 coordinate 28,439, forward strand.
AGAACTACGCGTATTGACGCGGCTTTGAGAGCAGCGTCAGCAATCGTGGACTCCGGCGGCTGCGCCTGGGTCCGCGCGGCTCCGAGTCCCGCCAGAGTGTCGCGGCATTTCGCCGCGACGGTCCAAGGCAGCTCATCAAGCGGGACGGGCTGCGATTCGGGGTGCGTGTAGTCCTTGACTTCGATGAGGTGTGTCGCCGACGCGCCCTCGACAGCGACGAGATCGACAGCTTTAGAGTTCGCCAAAGCTTGGAACTTCGTGCGGTAGTAGTCCCACTCGTCGTATTTGCTTACGAGCCAACCGGGCGGGAATGAGAAACGGCGACCGTCGACCACCGCGTCAACCGTCATGAGACGTGCCGAAAGTAGCGGTCGCTCTGATTGAGTTCCTCGTCGAGCGCGGTGATGTCGCCCAGGTCCGCTGTGCTCGGGCCCGAGTGCACCTCGATGCCACCGCTAGCGCGACTCAGACCGATGAACTGGGTCGGCACGCGGGGGCCCTCGTTGTCAGAAGACAGCAAAATCTCGAACTCGCGGAGGAGGAACATGCTGTGTGTCGCAACGAACACTTGGACGCCAGCGCGCGACAGCTCGATGACGGTGCGGGCGACGTGGCGAAGCGTGCGAGGATTCAGATTTGCTTCAGGCTCGTCCCAGAAAAGATAGCCGCTCGTCAGCAGCGTGCCCGATGTGACGAGCCGAACCAGCATTCCCAGTTTGCGTAGTCCTTCCGCTACTAGGTGCATCTCAAAAGTCCCGACACCCGGTTGGCGCAAGTAGAATCGCCCGTTCTCCTCCGCGATTGTGCCTCCCATGGCTTCTTCAATCGGCGCCAGGATCCCGGCGGCTCGAGCTTCGCGCGGCCCGCGAAGCGACGGGCGTCCGAGCAGTGTTGCAGTGTCGCGCCAGGTCTCCTCGAATTCGAGCTCACGCTCGTCGTAGAGCGACGCGAAGCCCGGGTAAATAGACAGGAGTTCACGCGTCGGGAAATACACCGGGGTGTCCTCGATCCAGCCCCGAGGGACGCTGGATACCTTTACCTCCGTTCGCGCTGACGACGCAAAGTCGAATGTGAGGGCGCTCTCCATCCTCTTGAAATCGACCGAGACTTCGCATCGGTTTCGTCCACGCCGACGGTTTACCAGCCGCCCCAACGATTCCGGGCGAAAGACGCCTACCAGTTTCGCCGCAAGGCTTGTGTTCGTGCTGGTTCGTCGCGGCTCGGAGGGGGAGAGTCGGTCGCGCTCACTGAGCACCGCCGTGGCCGAATACAGCAGCTTGAGTAGTTGAGACTTTCCTGCGCTGTTTTCCCCCACAATGACATTCAGCCCGGGAGCGAACTTAACGTCGATTTTGGAGAACGTTCCGAAACTGTCCGCCGATAGGCGGGCGATGGGATGTGCGGTCATGTGTCAACCTCTCCGGACCACGGGCTCAGACAGCAGGCTATCGGGAACGCGGCAGATCACGGGGATCTCGATCGGGTGCGCCCTAACGAAGGGGGGCACGGCATCGTCCCTGGTCGACGCATCCGACGACAGGGGTGGATGAAGCGCCGTTCCTGCGGCTGAGTGCTGCCGCTCCTGGGCACGTCGGCGGGCGACATGAACGCTGACCGTCTGCGTCGTGGGTCGGGACGCCGTACATCGGGTCGGACAACTGGGACCAGTCGCCGAACTCCGGGCGATCGAGCCAGAGCCCCGAGACGGATGTGTTGCGGAGCTCGACCTGCGTCCCGACCGGGATGTCAGGCTCGACGTACCGGACGATGCCACTGCCGTCGGGTTCGAAGCGGGCCACGGTATGGCCGAGGGACTCGACGCCGCGCGCATAGAAGCGGCTGCCGTCCGGGTAGCGGTAGTCGATGGCGCGTCTCGCGCCACAGACGTTCCTGTCGGGATGTGTAGTCGATCTGGCGGTAGAGAGTTCCCGTCGTCGGGTGAAGAAGGCGCAACGGAAGCCAGCGGTCGCGGATACGCCGATGATCCACCGCTGCCGAGGGCGGTCATCGTCCAGACGCTCCTCTGCGTTCACGACGCAGAGGAACTCCCGCTGGTCGTCGTAGATCGCGCGGGCTTGGCCTCGTCGTACCGATCGACACCGGGGACGGGCCGTCGCGTCTTGCTGCTCCAGCGGCCGGTGTAGAGGACATTCGTCATGTCTGTCACCACGTCGCCGTTGGGACGTTGGTCAGGAGAGGCGGCGGGTGAGATGGTCGTCGACCTCGCCCTCCGTGGGGACGCCGTACATCGGGTCGGACAGCCGGGACCAGTCGCCGAATTCCGGCCGATCGAGCCAGAACCCCGAGACGGGAACGTCTCGCAGCTGCACCTCCTCGCCGACCGGGTTCCAGCTCTCGACGTACCGGACCGTGCCGCTGCCGTCTGGAGAAAAGCGCGCGGTGGTGTGCCCGAGGGATTCGACACCGCTGAGGTAGTAGTTCTCCTGGTCCGGATACTGGTAGTCGATCGTCGTGTCACGCCAGAGCCGACCGTCGCGCGGCAGGTAGTCGATCGCCCGGTAGAGGGTCCCCGCCCGGGTATAGAACTCACAGCGGAACGCTCCGGCCGAACATCCGATGGTCCACCGCTGTCGCGGCCGGTCGTCGTCAAGGCGTTCGGCAGCGTCAACGACCAGCAGGAAAGCACGCGGGTCGTCGTAGTCACGGCGTGCTCGTTCTTCGTCGTACCAGCCGACGCCGGGGAAGGGCAGGCGCGTCTGGTCGCTCCAGCGGCCGGTGTACAGGACGTTCGACGTGCCCACGTCGCTGCTCACGGGTCCAGACGACAGATCGTGCCCTGCGGGTCGGGGGTCAGGGTGTCGAACTCGTCCGCCCGCCGGAGGACTGACTGCGGCACGCCAGACGTCTGCACCGGCTCCTCGACGACCTCGGACCAGAACCGGGCCACCGTCGGCGCACTCACCGAGGTTCTGCGGCCATGCGAGCCGTGAAGCGGTCGACGGTGGTGAGCCCGGCCAGCCAGTACTCGTAGGCGTTCGGCCACTGGTCCACGATCTGATCTGCGAGGCGGAGCACGGGGTGCCCGCCGCCGGTTAGCGCACCCCCCATGTCGATGACGTACACGTCCTCATCGCCCACGTGGAACGGGTAGAGGCCCTCACGCGGAGGGCACCCATCGAGCGGGCCGAACTCGTAGAAGTTAAGGAGGAACTCCTGCGCCTGTGCCCAGCGGTCGCCCTGCCCGAGGTCGTCCGTGCTGAGCAAGTCCCCGAACCCGAAGACGTCGACGTACCCATTGCCCTCCCTCAGGAGGGCGGCGTGGTGCGCGTCGAGCGGGTGCCCGAGCCGAGACTCGGCGCCCGCGATGTCGCTCTCGGTGGCTCGAGGTCCAGGGATCGACGGGCCGAAGACTCGACCCGCCGAGGCCTCGGCGAGCGCGTTCCGCCGGAGGATCATCTCGCCCATCAGGACGTCCCAGCGCGGGTGAGTGGTCATTGTGGGCTCCAATCCCAGCTTCCGCGGACGATTGTCCCATCAGGCAGTCGTCCCTCGAAGACCGTGGGCCTCCAGCCGATCGGGTAGTTCTGCGCTTGGCGGCCGAACGACGAGTTGACGGAGCCGTCCTGCCGTTGCCACTGCCAGGGCTCGGGCTGCCCGGACCACGTGGTGTCCGGCCCGTGGCCCGCGACCTGCTGACCGTATGGCTCGCCCGCCGCGGCCGCTCGCTCACGCTCGAGCCTCGCGGCCAGGCTGGCCTCGTCGCGCAGCGTGCCCATCGTGGACACTCGACCTTCAGGCGACAGGAAGCCCTCCAGCCGCGCCGCATTTGCGATGTCGACGTGCTCCAGCGCGTTCTGTACCTGGAGAGCGGTCCAGCGCTCCGGGAGGTCGAACGTCACAGGCCCGTCGCCCGGGGTCCGGCGGGCGAGGTCCTCCGCTGTGAACCCCGTTCGCCCGATCGTCACACGCTCGGCCGCCGTTGCTGTCCGCATTCCGGCCCGCATTCCCGACACGATCCGAGTCGCCGCGCCCGCACCTGCCACGGCAGTCAGAGCGATGTCCGGTGCGAGCTCGCCCCACCAACGGCCGGGGTCATCCCGGCGGGATTGACCACCGAGCAGGATGTCGGGGGCCCCGAGCGGGTCCGTGGTGAGAAGTCGGTAAGTGGAGCTCGTCGAGTCCCAGACCGCCACGGCCGACCTGGCAGCGCCGTCCGGGTCGATCACGACGCGGAGCACGCTGAAGTCCCACACCGACGTGACGAGGCCGGTCAACCAGGACCAGATGCCAGCCGCGAACGACCCCGCGTGCCAACGGCCATCCGGCATGCCGTCGCTCAGCTGGTCGAGCAGGGCCGCCACCGATCGCGATGTGGCAGCCACCACCGAGCGAGCATCGTCGAGCACCGCTTCGGCTTGCTCCCTCAGAGCCAGGCCAGGGTCGGGAAGCGACGTCATGGCGGTCCGTGTCGCACTCGACGGGAGTATCGGGACGAAGGCGCCGGTGTCGCGGACGTGCTGCTGCGTCCGTGCGGTCCCGCGAGCCCACAGGTCTACCGCTACCTGGGCCCGATCCTGTCCCCAGGAGAGAACTTCTGCATACGAGCGGAGGGCGTCGGCCGCGAACCGATACACCCAGGCGACGGCGTCGAGCTGGTTGCGCAGCTCGCCCCGTCGGCGTGCGTACTCGTCGGCGGCCATACCCTGCCACTTGCTGATTGTCCGCGCGCTCACCGTGCCCGCGATCGCCTCGAGGTCCGCCGCCTGAGCGCCTAAGTCGTCCGCGTCGCGCCGAACGGCGCTTGCGGATCCACTCACCAAGGCCTCGGGGTCGGTGGTCGTCGCCAGCGACCAGACGCTCACCAGGCCCGGCCGATCTGGTCGAGGGTGTCCGCGGCCGAGGTGTCCATGTACTCGTATGCCTCGGCGGTCCCACGCAGCGTGCGGCCGGCCTGCTCGACCTCGGCGCTGAGCTGCTGAAGAGCGTAAGAGAACCTGTCCGAGAAGCGTCGGGCGGCTGCTTTCACGTCGCCAGCGCCGTACTCCGACGAGGAAGGCATCAGGACGTGCTTGCTCGCGGTCTCAACGAGATCGGAGTCTGCCAAGGTCGCGTTGCCTGCACTGCGCATCTCGTCGGTATCGACGAGAAGAAATGGCGCGGCGTCCGCGTCGCTGGTCATGGTGCCCCCTCCTGCCCGGCGGAGGTACGTTAACAGCGCGTGCGGGTCCCTGAACTGCGATCGCAGTGAGATTCAACCGCTCGCAGCGCCGGCCGATCAGGCGGGGGGCAGGGCTCGGGCCAGGGCGTCGTGCACGGTGGCGATCCTGGCGGGGCTCATCTCGCCCGGAGCGGTCAGCCGTTCCGAGAGCTTCTTCGGCCACAGGACGGCTACGTCGCGAATGACGAACGAGCCCCCGATCAGGGGCCAATCGGCGTCGACGAAGCACAGCGCGCCCTGAACCGGAACCTCCTCCAAACCTGCTCGACCGAGGACTTCCTGTACGACGTCGAGCTGCTTGTGCATCCCGTCGACCAGGCGGGTGCAGTCCCGCGAGCCGACCATCAGCTTGTGGACGCGCGGCCGGATGATCCCGCCCTCGACACGCAGCGCGGGACGGCCCTTGTAGCGCTTCGCGTCGATCACGTGGACGCCGGTCGGGGCGACCGCGATGTGATCGATGTTGGCGCGCGTCCGCGGGATGCGGCGGTCGTGCAGGACGCGCACTCCGCGCGGTTCGAGGCCGTCGAGGTTGCGCCCGAGGATCTCCTCGCCGCGAGCACCGCGTGCCCATGCGGTGGTGCTGCGGGGTTCTTCGGAGATGGCGAGGATCAGGCCGCCGAGGCGCGGGTGAGCCTCGCGGATGCGTGTCTCTCGCTTCGCGGAACGGCGCTCATACTCGCGACGGGCGGAGGTGCCGGCAGTTCCGGCGGATACAGAGCGCGGAGCCGCCTGAACCTCGAGCGTCGTAGGTGCGGTCGCCGTAGACGGAGCAACGCCGGTGTGGCACGCGAGGCAGCGAACGGTACGGCTGTCGCGGAAGTACGCCGCGTGCGTCCCGGCGGCGAGCGCAGTACGGCACCCGGCGCACGTGCCGGCATAGCGCAGGCGCATGAGCTTGGCCTGGGGTGTGGCGTCGTTGCCTGAGGCGGTCATCACCATGAACTTATCGGCAGCGCCCACCACCTGATCCAGTGCGGCGGATGAAGACTCGCGAACAGTCTGCGACCAGTTGAGGGGCAGAGCACTTCAACTCGCACGGTCGTTGGCCTCGCGCTGATGTGGACCGCACTCGTCGCTGCACGTGGAGCGTCGTCGCTCCCGGAGTTGAGTGCGGCGGCTCCGTCTTGATCGCTACTCGCTCGCCGTTCCGCCGCCATCCGAAGCCGGGAAGTTGCGCTTCGCCCAGGTGCCGACGGCGCGAGTGCTGGCGAAGTTGATGCCGCCACCCACAGCTCCGCCGACAAGTGGTGCGAGCTTGGTCAGGTTCACGACCCCCTTCGTGCCGGCCTTGGTCAGCAGCCGGTAGCCGACGATCTTGTTAATCTCTCGCACCATCCGGACCGGCAGGAGCTTGATGGCGCTGACCGCCGACTTCGTACCGATCTGGATCCCAGCCTGCGAGAGAGCCTCCGTCGCCGAGGAACCGATCAACGAGATGAGGACGATCGAGCGAACCTCATCGGAGTGAACGTCGTATCCGCGGAGGTGGGCGATCGCCCCGGCGAGACGCGCCTGCGTGACCCAGAGCGTCGCGAAGTCGGCCGGAACGGTCACGGGAAGCGTGATGAGTCCGCCGACGCCAGCGAGGAAGCCGGTTCCCGTCGTCACCCGAACATGCGTGGCGATCAGTCGTTCGATCGCCTTGTCCACATCGCCGTGCTTGGCGAGGTGCTCCTCGGCCACTTCGATGGAGCCCTTCCAAGGGCCGCGGCCGCCGATGCCCACGGTGGATAGCTTCTCGCTGAGCTCTCGAGCTTTGCGGCCCAGCTGGTCGAGCCGCGACCCGTCGCCTCTGTCCTCGGAGTCCGGGTCCGGCGGCAGCTGGCCGTCGGCGGTCGTGAGCGGCGGCTGGTCGATCGCGACCGAGTCCTGGTTCTGAGCCATGCGAGGAACCTAGCGGCAGCGCATTCGTTCCAGATCGACGACGCGGGTGACTTCCCGTCGCCGCCGGACGATCCCCCAACTCGAGCCGGCCATAGGTCGGCGTCTTCTAGTCACGCCATCACTCGTTCGAGTGGCGAGCCCTTCGTTCGGCGTAGCCGACGTCGGCATGTGGGTGTCGCCACGCCAAAGTGCCCGTAGCGCGGCGCCCTGCGTGTTGTCCTTCGTGACATGGCTGACTTTGACCTCGCGATCGGCGAAACGCTGCTTCGCAAGGAGCTGCACGATCGGTGGGGCGGCGGTCGTTACGGCGGCATGGAGCCGTCGGTTAAGGCAAAGAGCGTCTTTCTCTTCAGCAACCCTGCCGCGGGCCGAGCGTTCGGCTACCGGTACGACGGCTGGCACGACGACGGCACGTTCCACTACACGGGCGACGGTCAGGTCGGTGACCAGTCCATCGCGCTCGGTGGCAACAAGTCCCTATTGGACGCGCCCGCGCTGGGGCGCTCCGTGCGGCTGTTCCGAAGCGCCGGTCGGTACACCACGTATCTCGGGGAGTTTGAGCTCGCCCAGCTGCCCTACTACCGGGCAGACGCCCTCGACCGGAACAAGGAGACTCGTTCCGTGCTCGTGTTTCGGCTGATCCCGGACGGAAGCGTGGTTCGGGATCACGAGGACGATGCTGACGCGGATACCTCGGTCCCCGAGGAGCTACCGGTCGAAGCGAGCGATGTCGACCGGTACGCCGCGGAGCGACCGGACGAGCCGCGCGAGGCGGTGCGGCGCGAAGCGAAGCTAGTCGCCCGATACACAGCGTGGCTGTCGAGCCAGGGACAGCAGACGTGCCGGCACCGCATCCCGGTCCCGGGCGGTGGCTATCTCTTCACCGACGTCTACAACAAGGCGACCAACGAACTCGTCGAGGCGAAGGCGTCTGCAGCACGCACCTTCATCCGAGCCGGGCTCGGTCAGGTCCTGGACTATGGCCGGTTCCTCGCACATGACTCCCGCGCGCTCCTCGTCCCCGTGCGGCCGAGCGACGACCTCGTCGAGCTGCTCGCCAGCTACAGCTGCTCGGTGGCGTGGGAGGAAGGCAAGACGTTCGTGCGTCTCGATCCGTAGCCGAGGGGGCTGGAGACGCGCCCACGGGTGGCGCGAGCCAGCGCTCAGTCCCTGGCAGCATGAAAGCCGAAGCCGTCGGCGAGACGTTGCAGGGCTGCGAGGGTCGGCTCAGTGTTGGCTCCCCACATCTTCGAGAGGACCCACGTCCGCCCTCCGGCGTGCACCGGCGCCTCGAAGAACCAGCGGCGCTCGTTCCCATGCGCACCCGGGTAGTCCGAGACAAACGACTCCACGAGATCAGAGCCGGTCACCTCGGCGTCGATCGCGAGGAAGCGCGGCCCCGGGATGACCTCTTCAATGTCGTGGGGGTCCACGCCCGCCGCCGCCAGAGCGGTCACCATGGCGAGGACCGCGCGACGCTTGCGAAGAGGCTCGGTCTGACCTGTGGGCGTCGTTATCACATAGGGCGTCCAGTCGGCGCCCTCGGTCCGTGTCGACGCGACGCGCGCAGCGGACTCCCGCTCACGGAGACGCACCGTGAGCTCGCGGGCCTCAGGCAGCGGGATCACCTGCTGGATGTCGAGCAGCAGTCGGCCGTCGACCCGGTACGGGACCAGTCGGATGCACGTGATGTCGAGCTGATACAGGTCGTTGAGCCACAGAACGGTCGTCGTGATCTGGGTGTCGAAGCCAGCGGAGACGAGGATGATCCGCACCCGGCGCTCGAGGACGGCATCTTCACCACCCACCTCCTCGAGAAAGTGGGCGAGGTGAACCCGGGCTCCGTCCGCATCCAGAGCGCCGAGAGCGCGGAGGTGGCGCTCATAGGTATCGGCGAGCTGCTCGAAGGTCATGGTGGACACCATCGCTGCGTAGCGCAGCGCTTGGAGCTCCATGTGCCCGCCGTCGTCCGTCCGCTTGAGCTCGATGACGACGAGCTGGCCACCCCGGTCCACAGCGAGAAGGTCGATGCGGCGCTTGACGTCCTGAAAGTCACCGAACTCCTCGGCCACGACCAGCAGGTCCGGGTCGATGACGCCGATGTTGTCGCGCAGTGCCGCCTGGAGGTCGCTTCGCTCGAGGACGCCCTCCGCGGCGAAGGTCGTCTTGCGCACGACCTCGAGGGAACGTTCCGGCGTGAGCTCGAACAGGGCCATGGTCGTCATCATGCATGGGTTCGGCGTGCGGCGTGCGGGCATTGACCACTCGCGTTCAACAGTCCTAGCGTCGACCACGACCGCACCGCCCCTCCGGGCACCCGACCCCTCCACGTCACGCGCCAGGGTCGCCGCGCCGCGGGACACCGACGTCCCAGGGGGCGGCGCCGGCCGACGTGGACAGGGGGAGTCACATGCGCATGCGTCAACTCCGTCGCGGCCTCGTGAGCGTCGTCGCCCCGCTCGCGGTCGCCGCAGTGCTCGTCTCGGGCGGTCCCGCCGCCCTAGGTGCCGACGACACCACCGACCGCTGGGGCGGTGACAAGGGCGGCGGCCACCACGACACCGCAACCATCACGTCCGAGCCGTGGGGCGCCACCGAGGACGGCACGGCCGTCGAGCGGTACACGCTGAGCAACCGCGGCATGACCGTCCGGATCCTCACCTACGGCGGCATCATCCAGTCGCTCGAGGTCCCGAACGGCCGCAAGGACCCGGTGAACGTCGTCCTCGGCTTCGCCGACCTGCAGGGCTACCTCGACAACAACAACCCGGGCCCCTACTTCGGCGCACTCATCGGCCGGTACGGCAACCGCATCGCGAACGGCGAGTTCGAGCTCGACGGCACCACCTACCAGCTGCCGATCAACAACGACCCGAACAGCCTGCACGGCGGCTTCAACGGCTTCGACACCAAGGTGTGGACCGCGACGCCGATCCAGAACAACGGCACCGTCGGCCTGCAGCTCGCCTACCTGAGCCCCGACGGCGAGGAGGGCTACCCGGGGAACCTCGACGTCCAGGTCACCTACACACTGACCCGGGACCAGAAGCTCGAGATCCACTACACGGCGACGACGGACGCGCCGACGGTCGTGAACTTGACGAACCACACCTACTGGAACCTCCAGGGCGAGGGCACGTCGTCGATCCTCGACCACGAGCTCACGTTGCCGGCCAGCGGCTACACGCCGGTCGACTCGACGCTGATCCCGACCGGCGAGATCGCCGACGTGTCGGGCACGCCGATGGACTTCCGGTCGGCGACGCCGATCGGCGAACGCATCCGCGAGCCGTTCGAGCAGCTGCTGTTCGGGCAGGGCTACGACCACAACTGGGTGCTCGACCGGCCCGACGACGGCAGCCTCCAGCTGGCGGCGAAGCTCCGTGACCCGGACTCCGGGCGGACGCTGAAGATGTGGACAACCGAGCCGGGCATCCAGTTCTACTCGGGCAACTTCCTGGACGCGACGCTCGTCGGCACCGGCGGGCACGTGTACCGGCAGTCCGACGGGCTGGCGCTCGAGACGCAGCACTTCCCGGACTCGCCGAACCAGCCGCAGTTCCCGAGCACGACGCTGCGGCCGGGGGAGACGTACGACACGATGACGGTGTTCGACCTGTCGCGCGGGCGGCGGTGACGAACGAACGTGGAGCGGGAGTCGGGCGAGGAGTCGTCCGACTCCCGCTGCACGTTCTGCGCCTGCCGCGCGGTCGAGCGTGCGCGGATGCTCCGAACGGGTGGCGCGCGAGCTGCAGGTCCCAGGACCGCCCGCAGGTCCTGGAGATGCAGGCAGACTCTTGTCTGCCGCCCGTGTGCTCACCGGTCTCCGGATCACCAAGGAGCTGTCACCCGGGGGGTCGCCAGGCTCACTACGCTCTAGGGGTAGGCGATCGCGCCTCCCGCAGAGCAACAACGATGACCGGAGCACCATCCGCTGATGAAGGCTGACTCGCCGAACTGGAAGGTCATGGGGCCGCCGGCGACTGCTGAGGAGGCCGCCGCGCTCGAGGCTTTCCGGGAGGTCCTGCCAGACGACGGCCGTACCACCGCGTGGGTGAACCTCACCTTCATCGACCCGAACAACCGCACGGCCGAGGTCGACGTTCTCCTCCTCACCCCTGTGGGGCTGTTCTGCGTCGAGCTCAAGGGCTGGCACGGCACCATCACCGGTACCTCGCAGCGCTGGTACCAGCCGGGTAAGACGCACCCCAACCCGTTCGTGGTGACTGACCGCAAGGGCAAGCGTTTGGCGACGCTGCTCAAGTCCTACGCGACGAGTCCGCAGATGGAGCGCAACCTCCCGTGGGTCAACGCTCTGGTCGTCCTCCACGGTCAAGGATCAGAGTTCAAGGTCGACCAGTCCGGGCGCGCGGGCGTCATCAAGCTCGACGGCTACGACGTCGCCTCGAAGCCGCCGCTCCAGCGGTTGAGCGAGTTCCTGGCCACGCCGCCGGTCAACCCGCGCGACAGCATCGATCCGCAGCGCGCACAGCTCGTTCGGCACCTGTGCCAGAAGGCGGACTTCCGTCCCACACCGAAGACGCGCATGGTCGGCGACTACGCAGTCGCGGAGTCCGACCCGGTAGCGGAGGGCGTCGACTGGCAGGACGTGGTGGTGACGCACCCGAACCTGCCGAAGATCAAGCAGCGGCTGCGCCTGTATGACGTGCCGCCGAAGGCGGCGGCGTCGGAGCGCAAGCGGATCGAGCAGCTCGCCCAGCGTGAGTTCCAGCTCACGTACGGAATTAGGCACGACGGCATCGCCGTCCCGCAGCAGCTGCTCACCACGGATGACGGCCCGGCTCTGCTCTTCGAGTACCAGGACGCTGAGCGGCCGCTCGATGCGTTCCTCGTCGACGAGGGGGCAACGCTCACCCTCGACGCGCGTGTGGCGATGGTCGAGCAGCTCGGGGACATCCTGCGGTATGCCCACAACCGTCACCTGTTCCACCGAGCGTTGTCGCCGCAGCGCGTGTGGGTCCGACCGACGTCCGACGGTCCCCGCCTCGAGGTGCGGGACTGGTACTCGGCGCAGAAGGATCGCGAGACAGCGTCCACGACCGGGTGGACCGTCATCAGTCGCGGTGTCACAGACCTGACGGGCGTCGCCGGCCACCAGGACCTGGTGTGGCTCGCCCCCGAGGCGCGGCAGTCTGTCTCGGACGTCCCCGGCGCCCCGCTGGACATCTTCGGCTTCGGTGCCCTGTCGTTCTTGATCCTCACGGGGAAGGCGCCGGCCACCACCATCGCGGAAGTGCAGGAGGTTCAGCAGCAGGCTGGTCGGTTCGACCCGCGCGCCGTCACCGCGGCACTGCCGGACTCCCTCGCCGACGTGATCAGCGAACTCACGGCCGTCGACGAGTCGGCGCGCCCCGCGTCGATGGAGGACGCCCTCACCTTCGTCCGCATCGCGTGGGACGACGTGCGACGCCCGGACACCGAGGAAGCTCCCGACGAGGTCGAGGACCCGCTCGACGCCCAGACCGGCGACATGATCGGCAGCCGCTTCCTCGTCACAGGCAAGCGTGGCGAAGGCTCGTCGGGTGTTGCTGTTGCCGTCCTCGACGACGACGCGGGTGACGAACGGGAGTTCATCCTCAAGATCGCTCGGGACGACGCGGCCGGCCGCCGGCTCGATGTCGAGGCCGAGGTCCTCGCCGGGATCGAGCACCCTCGGGTCGTCCGCCTGGTCGAGTCGCTCGAGCTCGGCGGCCGTCGCGTGCTGCTGATGTCCGATGCGGGCAAGGAGACCCTTGCGACCCGGTTGACCAAGGAGGGTCAGTCAACGCTCGAGCAGCTGCAGCGGTGGGGCACCGACCTGCTCGAGGCGATGGCCTACCTCGTCGACGTCGAAGGCGTCTTCCACCGCGACAGCAAGCCGGCGAACCTCGGCATCGCTCCGGACCCTCGCTACCGCAGGCCACACCTAACCTTGTTCGACTTCTCCCTCGCGCGCGAGCCCCTGGAGGCCATCGGCTCGGGCACGCCGGGATATCTCGACCCGTACCTGGGCAGGGGTCGGCGCAACCGCTACGACCGTGCGGCGGAGCTCTGGGCGGTCTCGGTGACCCTCTTCGAGATGGCGACCGGTGTGCTGCCGTGGTGGCCCAACGGCGCGAGCACGCCGGCCACAGCGACCGAGCGGGCGGTCGTCGAGCCGACGTCGTTCGATCCGGCCGTGGCGGCACCGCTGGCGGCGCTGTTCCGTAAGGCACTGGCTCCGGACGCGAAGGACCGCTTCGGCAACGTTGAGGACTTGCTGCGTGCCTGGACCGAGGCGTTCGCCGGCCTCGCGCTCGGTGAGGACGCGCGGAAGAAGGATGACGAGCTTGCTTCCCAAGCCGCGCTCGAGACGCCGCTGGAGCAGTCCGGCCTCTCGGCGCAGGCGCTGTCAGCGCTGCGTAAGCTCGACGGCGTCGTCACCGTCGGAGACATCCTCGGCGTGCACCCGGTGAAGATCAACGGCATCCGCGGGCTGGGGGAGACATACCGCAAGGAGATCCAGGCGCGCATCGGGCAGTGGCGCACGGCGTTGCGTCCGACGGAGCCCGTCGACGGAGTCGCCGTGGCGCTCGGGGTGGATCGCCTGGTACGCAACTTGCTGGAGATGCTGCCGCCCGCCGATCAGCCGATCGCCCGTGCCTTGCTCGGTCTTGATGGCGCTTCTGCATGGCCGACGGCCGCCAAGGTTGCTACCGACGCGCAGATGGCGCGTGAACGCATCACCGCGATCATCGACGAGGCCGCCGCCGCGTGGTCCAAGCACCCGCAGTTCCTCGCGGCATGCGACGAGCTGACGAGCATCGTGCAGGATGCCGGCCGCGTCATGACGGTCCCCGAGGCTGCGGCCGCGCTGGTCACCCTGCGCGGGTCCACACTCGATGGCGACGGACGCACGAGGCACGGGACGGCCCTGGTGCGCGCGATCGTCGAGTTCGACGCCCGAGACACCGACTCCGTGTTTGTGCTCCGTCGCCGGGCAGACGCCAAGGCGGACCTGCTGGCACTGAGCGAGACCGCTGCCGCGGCGGACGCGGGTGACGTGAGTCCGCCGGCGGACCTGCTCACGGAGCTCGCGGCTGAGCTGGGTGCCAAGGCTGACGATCTGGTGGCCACAGGTGGTGTCATCACCGCGAGCACCGCGATCGGCTCATTGCGCGGCGTGGTGGAGCAGCTCGACGGCGCGGGCCAGTGGCAGGTCGCTGACACCCGGGTGCTGCGGCTCGCCGCCGCAGCCAGCCAGACCGCCGCGCTCTCGGGTTTCCAGGAGCTGTATCCCAGGGCGCTGCCGATCACGACGGCCCTCGAGCACGCGATGCGAGGCAAGCCGGGCCGCGCCATCAGCCAGGCGTCGGTGCGGCGCACGCTCAGCGCTCGCTTCCCCCACCTCGCGGAGGCGTTGCCGGCCGGTCCCGAGAAGCTCGACGCGCTCATGCGTGACCTGTACCCGGACCTGGTCAACCGCAACGGCGTCTACGAGTCCAAGACCACGGCGCTTTTCACCACGGGGTCGGTCCAGACCACGCAGTACGCACCGACGCCGGCCGCGGAGACCACGCGCAAGCTCCACGACGCGCTCGCCCGGCACTCGGCTCTCACGCTGACGGTGCCGCCGCGGCGGTACACCGCCGCGGTCCGTGCACTGACGGCGACGTTCGACATCGACGTCCTCGACGTCGCGGGGCTCGTTGTGACAGCCACGAAGGAGCAGATCGAGAAGGCAGGTGGCAGATGGCACGGACTGCTCGGCTACGACGCCCTGGACCGGGACAGCAAACAGTGGAAGGCACTGCAGGGCGTCGTCCAGCGATCCGTCGAGCCAGCGTGGGCGGACCGTCTCGCGTCACCACGCCCTCTGCTGCTGACCAATGCCGGCCCGCTCGTGCGGTATTGCATGACGTCGTTGCTGGCTGCCTTGCTGGACACCGGTACCAGCAGACCGGCCGCGCGGTGGCTCCTCGTCGCCAAGCCTGGTGACGCCCGCGCGCCGCTGCTGGACGGGCGGTCCGTGCCGCTCGGACCGAGCGGCTGGATCGACCTGCCCCGCGACCTTGCGCAGCTTGCCGACGACGACAAGCACGCGCCCTGCAGCACGACCTCGACCGGAGACCGTTCATGATCCACTCTTCCGCCCTCCTCGCCGACCTCAAGGCCCAGCTCCGGGTCCTGCAGGCCGACCTGAAGGCGCGCGCCGACGACGCCACGACTGAGTGGGGTGCGGCGCTCCAGCGGGAGCACGCCGAGGCGCTGCGACGTGAGCGCACTGGGCTCTCCTGGTCGGCGTGGCGGGACAACGAGGTCGACCAGGCCGCGGTCGCGTGGATCGTGGCGACGACGTTCATCCGGTTCTGCGAGGACAACGACCTGCTCGTGGGTGCGACGCTCGACGGCATGCCTGTCCCCGTGGGCTGGATCGCCGGCCCAGGCGACCGCACCGCGCGGGCTCGGGAGAATCAGACGGCGTACTTCCGCGTCCACACCAGCCATCACGACCGCGACTGGCTCCAGCAGGCGTTCCGCGTACTCGCGGCCCAGCCCGCGGGCGCGGCACTGGTCGACCCGAAGCACAACCCGGTGTGGACCGCGGAGATCAGCGCCGAGGCTGCGAAAGAACTGCTCACTTTCTGGCGACGGGCCCATGACGATGGGACTCTGATCCACGACTTCACAGACCCCGACCTCGACACTCGCTTCCTCGGCGACCTATATCAGGACCTGTCAGAGCACGCGAAGAAGACATACGCGCTGCTGCAAACACCCGAGTTTGTAGAGCAGTTTATTCTTGATCGCACGCTGACTCCGGCAATTGCCGAGTTTGGGATCGAGGGCCTGCGCTTAATTGATCCCGCATGTGGCTCTGGGCATTTTCTGTTGGGGGCTTTCGAGCGCCTGAATCGACAATGGGCCTCTGAAGCTCCCGCGATGAATGCTAAGCAGCGAGTCCGACGTGCCATGGATTCCATCCATGGCGTTGACCTCAACCCTTTCGCGATCGCGATCGCGCGGTTTCGACTGACGGTTGCAGGTGTGGTCGCTCAGGGGGCGAAGTCTCTCGTAGGCGTAGCCCCGCTTGGGTTCCACCTTGCAATCGGCGACTCCTTGCTGGGGGAGCAGGGCGTCCAAGGCGAATTGGCAATGGCCGTCGAAGCCACTGCCGAACGGTTCACGTACCACACCGAGGACGTCTCCGAGTATCAAGGAATCCTTGCAGGCGGCGGATATCACGTCGTGGTCGGAAACCCCCCTTACATTGCAGCGGCCGACCCGAAGGCGAGTGAGCAATACAGAGGGGCATATTCGACAATCTACCGAAAATACACTCTTGCGGCGCCCTTTATGGAGCTCTTCTTCAGGCTGGCACTTCGCGGCGAGCGAGGTCGCGGGGCGGGATATATTGGACAGATCACATCTAAATCGTTCCTGACCCGAATGTTTGGGAAGCCCGTCGTTGAAGACCTGTTCGCCTCTCGGATCGCTGGTAACCCCGTCGACCTCAGTCTGATCGTCGATTCTTCGGGCGCGTGGATGCCAGGCCACAATTTCGAGGGGACGACAACAGTCCTCATTTTCGGTCGTCGTCGACTTCCGATCGGGGAAACCGTACGGGCGGTGCTCGGGATCGTTGGTGACGCGGCCCGTCCGGAGGAGCCGGCAAGGGGACCTGTCTGGACTGAGATAGTCGAGCACGTTGACGACCCGGGGTTCATTGGTTCGTATGTCTCGGTGAGCGACATCGAGCGCGCCGCGTTGACGTCTCACCCTGTTTCACTCAGCGGGGGTGGCGCAGACAAGGTGGTCGACCGCATAGAATCGGCGACGTCGAGTCGGGTAAACGGTCGCGCCCATCGCATCGGCTTCTTCGGGGTACCGGGAGCTGACGACGCATTTCTGGTGAGCTCGAGCGTCGTACTGCAAACCGGTGAGGGTGATGCGTACCGGCCGCTAGTCGTCGGTGACCAGGTCCGGGACTACGTGATCAGCGGTGCAGAACCGGCCTTCGTGCCGTACACTCCTGCGAATGAGCTGAGGCCACTTAGCGATTTCCCGGAGTCGGCTCGTCGAATCTGGCCGCTTCGCACCGAACTCGGGAATCGTGCGACTTTCGCGAAGCGAACTTATTTCTCCGAGGGGCGACCCTGGTACGAGTGGCACCAGATGCCAAAGGACGACGGCGCCCACCCGTGGGCGCTTACGTTCGCCGAAGTTGCGACTCACAATCACTTCGTCTTGACCCGCGGGCAGAGTGCTTTCAAGCAAACCGCGCCGATCGTCAAGATGCCGGCCGAGGCTAGTGAAGAAAGCTTCACTGCACTTCTGGCGGTTCTCAATAGTTCAACCGCATGCTTCTGGCTCAAAGAAGTAAGTTATGCTAAGGACAAAAATTCGGCGGCGTGGGCGACCCGGTATCAGTTCAATAGCTCAAATATCGGTCGGTTTCCATTGCCACGGGACATGTCCGTCATGAGTAAGCGCGGAGCCGTGCTCGATGCACTGTCGCGCGATCTGAGTGCGGCAACCCCTGAGGCCGTTTTGGCAGAGTGCTTCTCGACAGGTTCTAGTGGGTCGCTCTCGCGCGCAATTCAGGCCGCGAGCGTGCGCTGGTCCATCCTGCGGGGTCGCCTAGTTTTCGAGCAGGAGGAACTAGACTGGGAGACCTACCGCCTCTATGGACTGCTGGACGAGGACCTGACATACCACGGTGAGGCCGTCGACCAGATCGGTCTGGGGGAGCGGTCGTTCGAGGTCGCTCTCGCACGGCACGTCCAGGCGGGTGGGGAGGAGACGGCGTGGTTCGACCGGCACGGCTCGACACCCCTTTGTGATCTCCCCACGGTGTGGCCGGCTGACTATCGGGAGCTGGTGGAGAAGCGTCTCGCCGTCATGGCGTCCGACGGGAACATCCGACTTCTCGAACGTCCTGAGTACAAGCGTAGGTGGGCCACGGTGCCTTGGGAGCGGCAGCTCGAGGACGCGCTGGAATCAGCGATACTCGACCGGCTCGAGGAGCAGAGCCTCTGGGTCGATTCCCAGGGGCCGACGGCTCGTTCGGTGGCGCAGCTGGCTGACCTGCTGCGCAGCGACCAAGTCATGCGGGACCTCGCGTGTGCCCTCACGGGCAACGTCGAACCGGAACTTACGGCTGTCGTCGAAAGCCTGGCTTTGAGGGAAGCGGTGCCGTACCTCGCTGCCCACCGCTACAAGCCATCCGGGCTGGAGAAGTTCCGTGAGTGGCAGTCGGTTTGGGACCTTCAACGGCGTGAAGACGCCGGTGAAAAGGTAACGATCCCGGTGCCGCCGAAGTACGCGATCGCCGACTTCCAGCGGGTCGAGTGCTGGAAGGCTCGAGGCAAGCTCGACGTGCCGAAGGAGCGCTTCGTTCTCTACCCGGGCGTCGGCCGTGAGGGCGACACGAGTCCGGTGTTGGGCTGGGCCGGGTGGAACCACCGAGACCAGGCGGTCGCACTCGTTCGCGAGATCCTGACTCAGCAGGCGCTCGGCGCGTCCGACGAGGCGCTGGTGCCGATGGTCGCTGGGCTCGTCGAGCTCGAGCCGTGGCTGCACCAGTGGCACACCGATCTGGAGCCGGAGTTCGGGTCGAGCGCCGCCCAGGCGGTGACGAGCCAGATCGACCAGCTCCTCGCGCACCTTCAGATGACGCGCGACGACGTCAACGACTGGCGGCCACCGGCCGCGACGCGCGGTCGTCGGCGCCGGACATAGCGCGATCGACTGGATGAGTGACGACGGAGCGATGTACACGAGGAACGGAAGAGTCGATCGATGAGCACCCCCACCGCTGGCGCACTGTCGATGCTGCTGCGCGATGCGATCCACGTGCCCGAGGCCGTGCACGACGACGACTTCGTCATGCGGATCCACGAGGGCGTGCCCGCAGCCGATCGGACGCTGCGGGACTACGTCGTCACCGAGAAGATCGCTGAGGCGTTCGGGGATGGCCTCACTCTGGTCAGATCCGCCCTCGCGCGGGGCAACGCGAAGGGCGCCTTCATCCACGGCTCGTTCGGCTCCGGTAAGTCGCACTACATGGCGGTGATGCACCTGCTGCTCACCGGCAACCCGCACGCGCGAGCTCTGCCGGGACTGCAGCAGACTGTCGCTGACCACACGGACGTGCTGTCGCGCAGGCTCCTCGCAGTGGACTACCACCTCATCGGAGCCGAGTCGTTCGAAGGTGCCTTGTTCCAGGGGTACATCAACACCGTCAAGCAGAAGCACCCGGACGCGGCTCCGCCGGTCCTGCACCGGAGCGACCTGCTCTTCCAGGATGCTCAGAACCTGCGCGCCAAGATGGGTGACGAGGCGTTCTTCTCCCAGTTCGCGGGCGATGTCGACCCCGTGCTCGGCGCCCTCAGCGACGGCGGCCTCACCGCAGGGGACCTCGACGCGGCGGCGAGCGGCTCCGCGAGCGAGCGCGACCGGCAGGCGGTCGCGGCGAAGCTGGTCGAGACGTATTTCCCGGGATACACGTCGACGTCGGCGTGGCTGCCGATCGACCAGGGGCTGCGGACCATGACGGCCCACGCCAAGGAGCTCGGCTACGACGGGCTGGTGCTGTTCCTCGATGAGCTCGTGCTGTGGCTGGCCAACCACCTGCGGGACTCGGCGTTCATCCAGAACGAGACCTCCAAGGTCGCCAAGCTCGTCGAGACCGGGTCGGGTCAGATGGCAATCCCGATGATCTCCTTCGTCGCTCGCCAGCGGGCACTCAAGGAGTTCCTCGGCGGCGGGAACGTCGGAGCTGAGCAGGTGGCGCTCGAGGATTCCTTCCAGTGGTGGGAGGACCGTTTCGACAAGATCACCCTGGCGGCCGCCGACCTGCCGGAGATCGTCCACAAGCGACTGCTCAGCCCGACGTCGGACGCGGGCAAGGACGCGCTCGCCGCCGCCGTCGCGCGCGTGCGCGGCAACCCGACGGACTGGAGGCACCTTCTCACCGACTCCGCCGGCTCGAGCGCGGTGGACTTCGAGAAGGTCTACCCGTTCTCGCCGGCGCTCGTCGACGCCATGGTCGCGCTCTCCGCGATCATGCAGCGCGAGCGCACCGCCCTCAAGATCATGAGCGAGCTGCTCTACCGCGGCCGGGACGAGCTCACGGTCGGCGACGTCATCCCTGTCGGTGATCTGTTTGACGTCGTCGTGCTCGGTGACGCCAAGCCACTCACCGATGACATGGTCAAGGTGTTCGAGGCCGCCGCGACGTTCTACCGCGGCAAGATGCGCCCGTACTTGCTGGCCAAGCACAGCCTCACCGACGCCGAGGCCCGGGCGCTTGACCGCAACCACGCGTTCCGGCGGGAGGACCGCCTGGCGAAGACGCTGCTCGTCGCCGCGATCGCCCCCGGTGCGACGTCCCTCAAGGACCTCACGGCGTCGAAGCTGGCGGCGCTGAACTTCGGGTCCGTCGTGTCGATGTTCGGCGGCAACGTCTCGGGGCAGGTCGTCACCCTCGCGACCGAGTGGCAGGCCAAGTTCTCCGAGATCACCGTCGGGTCCACCGCTGACCCGGTCGTCAGCCTCCAGCTCACCGGCGTCGACTTCGACGCCATCCTCGCCCACGTCGCGCAGGAGGACTCGCACGCCAACCGGCGCAAGCTCATCCGCGACACCCTCGTCGCCGAGATCGAGGCGGTAGCGGCCGGTTCCTATGCCGGCGAGTACGCGCTCGAGCACGTGTGGCGGGGTCAGAAGCGAGCCGTCGACGTCGTGTTCGGCAACGTCCGTGATGAGGCGGCCGTGCCGGTCGAGACGCTCAAGGCGACGGACGCCCGCTGGAAGCTCGTCGTCGACTACCCGTTCGACGACGAAGAGGGGCGCGGACCGTCCGACGACACCGCGCGCATCTACGGTCTCAAGCAGGACGGCGTCGTCTCGGACACGATCATCTGGGTGCCGCACTTCCTCACCGCGCAGCGCATGGACGACGTCGGCAAGCTCGTCCAGCTCGAGTACCTGCTCACCGGCAACCGGTTCGACCAGTACGCCAGCAACCTGCCAGTCAACGACCGTGAGCCCGCCCGCCGCCTGCTGACCAACCAGCGGGACTCCCTGCGCAGCCAGCTCGGTGCGCTCTTGCGGCAGGCGTACGGGGTCGACTCCTCGGCGAGCGACGACAACCTCGGCACCCGGCTCACGGGTACCAACTTCGTCACCCTGGCCGACGGGTTCACGCCCAGCCAGCCGTCCGCGGCGACCCTGCGCGACGCCGTCGTCGGCGCCCTCGGCTCCGCGCTGACCGCCCGGTACCCCCGGCACCCCGAGCTCGAGCGGGGCACCGAGGAGGTGCGGCGCCCGGAGCTGAACGTCGTGCTGGACCTCGCCCGCAAGGCCGTCGACGCCGGCGGCCGGCTCGCCGATGTCGACCGGTCGACCGGTACCAAGGTCCGACGCGTCGTCACTGGCTACGGCGTGGGGGCGCTGCGCGAGACCACCTACGCGCTGGACGCGCAGACCTTCGCGTTCTTCGACGAGTTCACGCGCGCCGCCGGCACGGGGGACGTGACCGTCGGGATGCTGCGCGGGGCCCTCGGGGACCGCGGCATGACCACCGACGCCCTGGACCTGCTCGTCCTCGCGTGGGCCCGGATCACCGATCGCGAGTGGTTCCGCGCCGGGGCCCGTACCAGTGAGCCGGCGATCGGGTCGTTGACCCCAGACATGCTGCTGCGCGAGCCGGTGCTGCCCTCGGAGGAGGAGTGGCGGGTCGCGCTGACCCGCGCCAAGGCCTTGTTCGGCGTGGGCGCGGACGAGTACCACCTCTCGACGGCCGCGGTGCGGCGGGTCAGCGACGCGCTCCTCGGCAAGGCGCAGACCGCGGTGAGCACGACGGCGGAAGCGGCCGAGGAGCTGTCAGCGCGTCGCGACGTGCTCGGGCTCGATGACACGAGCCCGCGATGGCAGTCCGTCACGCGAGCACGGGACCTGGTCGCCGTGCTCGCGACGGCCGAGAACGACGTCGCGAGGATCGAGGCGCTGGCACAGTTCGACCTGCCCGCGGAGTCCCAGGCGGTCGGCCGCTCGATCGCGGCCTCCGGCGACGTCGTCGCCGCGCTCCGAGGAGCGAACTGGAGCCTCATCAACCGGCTGCCGGGTCTGGGCGGTGACCGGGCCGCACGGGCGCTCGCCGCGCTTCGCGAAGCCGCGCGGCAGGCGGAGCTTCACGCACCGCTCAAGCCCGCCCTGGCCAGCGCGGCGGACGAGGCGCTTGAGATCATCGCGGCCGACCCCGAGGAAGTCGAGCGGCGTCGGCGAGACGACGAGGCGCGGCTGGAGGCGGCGGAGAGGGCGCGTCGTGTCCGCGAGGAGGCCGAACGCGAGGCCGCAGCGGAGCGCGCAGCCCGCGACGCCGAGTACGCGAGGCAGCAGGCCGAGCTCGAGGCGAAGCGGCGCGAGCAGGCGGAGCGCGACGCGGAGATGGCCCGCCAGAAGGCGGAGCTCGACCGCAGGCGGCGCGAGCTCGAGGAGCGCGAACGGGTGCGACTCGCGGAGAAGAGCCAGCTCGTCTCGCGGGCCCTCGAGGTCCAGGAGATCGGTCAGCAGATCGTCGAGGAGCTGACCCACCCCGTTCCCGGCAAGACGCTGCGCGTGAGCTGGAGGTGGGAGTGAGCAGCGCCGCCACCGAGGCGCCGCGCACTGTCGCCGTCTCCGAGGCGCTCGTGCGGTCACGCGCTGCCGAGCTGGTCGCCAGGGGCGGTGACGCGCGCGTGCTCGTCTTGCGGGCCCAGCCGCGGTGGCACGGCGGAAGCCTGACCGTCGACGGGCAGCGCGTTCGGGTCGTCGAAGGCGTCTCCCAGCTGGCGATCCTCGACGCGTACACGCAGCAGGCCGACGACGAGTATCTCGTCGTCCTCACGGATCGGCCCCGCGCGGACCTGACGGACACTGTGCTGGCCCGCGCGTACGGTCAGCGCATCGAGGAGCCGGACGAGTGGGCGAGCGTCCCCGCGCTCTTCGGAGGCGCGCGGGAGGTCAGCCGCGAGCTGCGCCGGTTGGACTGGGCGGCGACCGCGCTGCTGGATCACGAGCCTGCCGGGGGCTGGGCACCCTCCACCGACCTCGCGGTCACCGCCGAGCACGCCATCGGTGGTCTGCTCGGCTACCTGCTCGGCCTGGAGTCCCGGGACCTCGACGGCGTCCTCCTCCTGGCCGTGCTGAGCAACGGCTCGCGTGCGGCATGGGGAGGTGTCGACCCAGGACTCCAGGACCACCTTGTCGCATGGGCCGGTGACCAGTACGGGACCGCGGCCGCGTTCGCCCTGCGCACCACCGCCGCGCCCGGTGGCCTGGTCAAGCCGCTCGCGCTCGGCCTGGCGATCGACGTGCTGTGGCCGGACCGGGCCGGAGACCTCACCGAAGCGCAGGTCGCTGCGCGGACCCGGCTGCTCGAGAGGTACGTCGGAGGACGCGCTGTCACCCCGGTGGAGGCGCGGGAGATCGCGAACGCGGCGGTCTCGGCCCTGCTCCGGCTGTCGCGCGAGAGCGACCCCGACGGGCGCCTCGGGGTGGTGCTCGACCAGGCGGAGGCCTTGCTGCGGGACAACCTCGGGTGGCCTGAGGGCGCAGAGCGCTCGGCCATCCTGCGCCCGGGCTTCACCGCCCGCCTGCGGGTGCTGGGTGCGGCCCTGGACTCCGGCGATGGCGTGGAGGAGTCGCTGGCTAGCGTCCTCGAGCACCGCGAAGCAGCGCTCGGAGGCCACGACCTCGCGCCCCGCATGGCAGTGCGGTTGTCGCGGTGGCTCGCGACTCCGGAGACCGAGGCGCACAGTCTCGGGGCGGATCTCCATCGGCAGCTCGCCGACGGTGCGTGGGTCGACGCGGCACTCGGCGTGCTGTGGAGCGGCTCGTCCGACCCCGAGGTCGGCGCCGCCTACGGCCGACTCATCGAGCGCGTCCGCGTTCGCCGCCGGTCGCGCGACGCCGTGGCCGCGGCGCACCTCGGGGACACGGTCGTCGTCCAGTCGCTGGCGGATGCGCTAACGGGTGGGCCGGCGCTCGGCGTCGAAAACATCCTGCGCTTCGTCGTGGACCCGTGGAAGGCGTACGGAGGCGTGCTGCTCATCGTGCTGGACGGTATGAGCGGATCAGTCGCTGTCGAGCTCGCTGGCGAGGTCGGGCGGTCCGGCCTCGTTGAGTGGGTGCCGTCCGCGACCAAGCGGCGGCTCGCCGCTGCTGCCGCGCTGCCGTCAATGACCGGGATCTCGCGCACCAGCCTGTTCTGCGGCGAGATCCGTCAGGGCGCCTCCGCGACGGAGAAGTCTGGTCTTGCTGCCGCGTTCCCGGGAGCACATGCGTTCCACAAGGGCGAGTTGCGCGCACCAGGCGGTGCTCAGCTCGCGGACGGCGTCGCGGCCGCTATCGCCGATCCCACGGTTCCGGTGGTCGGTGTCGTGATCAACGCGATCGACGACGCGACCCACAAGAACGACACTTCGGGGCGCCCGTGGGGCATCGGGGACCTGGAGCCGCTCCGCGGGCTCTTGAACGCGGCCTCGATCGCGGGACGAACCGTGGTCCTGACCTCCGACCACGGCCACGTCGTCGAGCGCGAGACCGAGATGCTCCCCGCGATCGCCGGTGGTGACGCGCGCTGGAGGCCGGCGTCATCCGGGCCCGCGCTGGACGGGGAGGTGCTGGTCAGCGGGCCGCGTGTCGCGCTCGACGGCGGTCAGGTCGTCGTCCTGTGGCGCGACGACGCCAGGTACGGTGCCGCCCGGGCCGGCTACCACGGAGGGGCGTCCCTCGCGGAGCTCACCGTGCCGGTGCTCGTATACCAGCGGTCGCTCGCGCAGACGGCCCCCGACGGGTGGGAGCCGGCGCCGCCTCAGGCGCCGGTCTGGTGGCACGATCCGGTCGTCGAGGTGAAGGTCGGGGCGCCGGCGGTCAAGGGCACTGGTAGGCGGTCACGCAGGAAGCCGGTGGTCGACCGAGCGGAGCCCGCCTTGTTCGATCTGGAGCTCGCCTCGGTTGCGCAGGCTGTGGCGCCGCCGACGGGTGCACCGGAGGACGACCTGGTGAGGCGCGTGCTGACATCGAGCGTCTACGCCGACCAGTTCCGCCTCGGTGGCCGAGCCGCTTCGGCGGCACTGCTCGAGACGGTGCTCCGCACCCTGGTCGAGCGGGGCGGGCGGGCGCACCAGGAGACTGTCGCCGCGGCCGCGGGGATGCCCGTCGCTCCGTTCGTGCAGGGCCTCGCCGTGGTCAAGCGGGTCCTGAACGTCGAGGGTTACGACATCCTCTCTGTCGACAGCGACGGTGCGACGTTGCGGCTCGACGTCCAGCTCCTCGAGGAGCAGTTCGGGCTGAGCGGGTGAACGGCAGGGAGGTTGCGCCGTGGCGGTGATCCGCGCGTTTCGCCACGAGGTCAAAGGGCACGGAACTCGACACTCGACCGATGTGGACTGCCTGTACTTCGACTTCGTCGACACCGAGGGGTCGCGGATCCTGCAGCTCTCGACCCTCGGCTCAGATCAACGTCAGAGTCAGCCCAAGGTCAGCCAGACCTTCCAGATCGGAGCAACGGGGGCGGCAGAACTTCGCGCGATCCTCGGCAGGACGTTCCCTGCGTCGGGGTCCGAGACCGTCGCGGAGCCCAGCACCGCTCCCCGACACGACTCGCTCGCGACGTCGGGACCTGAGTCGACCGACCCGATCGATCGTTTCATCGCCCGCGCACACCTGGTGAAGGTCGACGACCTCAGCATCGAGGGATCGACTGCCCAGCGGCGTGTGCTCGCCCGAGACGACCGACCGTACGCAGGCGGGAACTGGTACCTCGTCGACTTCACGAACGAGAAGACGTTGACGTTCGCGGACGTCGAGCGCGACCTCAGATCCGCGCCCTATGCGTACCAGCGTGCGGCAGTCATCGTGGGCGACATCTCTGCGGACCTCGAGCAGTTCCTCGTCCGGTCGCACGCCGACGTCGTTCGCCTCGCTGACCTCGGCCTCCCGAGGCGCGAACGGTCGCTCCCGTCTGAGGTTCCCCACATGTCCTGGATCGACGAGCTGCTCCAGTCCGGGGTCTACCTCGAACAGAAGGCGCGCGCAGGACGGGCGTCCATCCCCGACGAGGTTGTGCGCGATGTCCTCGATGCCCTCAGCCGCATCGGGGGGACCGGGTCGATCGCGAGCGTCGAGCGAGAGGCACGGCTGCAGCCGGGAGGGCTGAGGCCCATGCTGCCGCCTCTTCGGCGGTTGCTGAACATCGACGGCTACGACACGCTCGCGGTTCGTGACGGAGGGATCGTCGCGCTCGAGGAGAATCTGCTCGAGCAGCAGTTCGGGCTCGTGATCCGTGCCGTCACCGAAGGGGATCGTCCGTGACCACCACCGCTTCGATCAGCCCTCGGCGACGCCGGGAGATCATCGATGCGCTCCGACGAGGCACGGTCCCCCAGCAAGGGCTCGATGTCATGGCGGTAGGGCTCAGACGGTTCGAGACCGCGATCGACGCCGAGCTGGAGTCGGTGAAGGACGGCGGAGCCCAGTTCAAAGCCGTCCGCGGCGAGTACGGGTCCGGCAAGACCTTCTTCTCGCGGTGGCTGACGGAGCGGGCGAAGAGGATGAATTTCGCCACGGCTGAAGTGCAGATCTCCGAGACCGAGACCCCGCTCTACAAGCTGGAGAAGGTGTACCGGCGGATCATCGAGAGTCTGTCCGCACCGGGGGTGTCGTCCGGCGCGTTCGGGGATGTCGTCAACGGCTGGTTCTACGTGCTGGGACAGGACGCGCTCGCGTCCGGCGCATCCGGCGACCTCGACCGGCGCACCGACGAGCTGCTGGAGAAGAGGCTCGCCGCGGTGTCCAAGGAGGCGCCGTCGTTCGCCATGGCGTTGCGCGCGCACCGGCAGATGACCGCCGACGGACGCCATGCGGAGGCGGACGCGCTCCTTGCCTGGCTCGGCGGTCAACCCAACGTGGCAGCGTCCGCGCGCCGGGCCGCTGGGGTCCGGGGGGAGCTCGACCACTTCGGAGCCCTGGGGTTCCTCCAGGGTCTGCTCACCGTGCTGCGCGACTCCGACTTCGCCGGACTCGTGCTCGTGCTCGACGAGGGCGAGACGCTGCAGCGCATGCGATCTGACGTGCGCGAGAAGTCGCTCTCCGCCCAGCGCCAGCTCATGGACGAGGCCGACGCCGGTCGCTTCCCCGGGCTGTATCTCGTCATGACGGGCCCGCCGGCATTCTACGACGGGCAGCAGGGGGTCCAGCGGCTGCCCCCGCTCGCTCAGCGACTGCAGACCGACTTCACGGCCGACCCGCGGTTCGACAACCCTCGGGCGACGCAGATCCGCCTGACTGGTTTCACCCCCGAGTCGCTGGTCGAGCTGGGCTCGCGCGTCCGCGACATCTACGCAGACAACTCGCCGAACGGCGTGCGCATCCATGAGGTCGCCGATGACCGCTACGTCGCCGACCTCGCGGCAGCGGTCGGCGGGGAGCTCGGAGGCAAGACCGGAGTGGCCCCGCGCGTCTTCCTCAAGAAGCTCGTGGCTGATGTGCTGGATCGCGTGGACCAGTTTCCCGACTTCGATCCGCGTCGGGACTACCGGCTGACGGTGAGCGTGTCGGAGCTGACCGACGTCGAACGCGAGGCGCGGTCCCGCGGGGACCTTCGTGCTGCATCCAGCGTCGACGACGTCGACCTCGGCTTCTGAACGATGACTAACCCCTCTGGGCTCGATGAGGCCATCGAGTACCACGTTGTGAACTCGCTGGGTTGGGCAAGCCTGCGCCCGCTGCAAGCTGACGCGGTGGCGCCGGTGCGTATGGGTGCAGATTGCGTGCTGATCGCGCCGACCGCCGGTGGGAAGACCGAAGCTGCGCTCTTTCCTCTGCTGTCCTCGATGGTCCAGGAGGAGTGGAAGGGGCTGTCGGTCCTCTACGTCACGCCCCTGCGGGCGTTGCTGAACAACCTGTACCCACGGGTTACGAAGTACGGGGACTGGCTCGGCCGGCGGGTGGGGCTTTGGCACGGAGACGTCGGAGACACCGAACGCACGCGCATCCTCGCCGACCCGCCCGATGTCCTGCTGACCACGCCTGAGTCGCTCGAGGCGATGCTGGTCTCGCGGCGGGTTGACCACGTCCGTCTCTTCTCGGGGCTGCGCGCGATCGTCGTCGACGAGTTGCACGCCTTCGCCGCCTCCGACCGTGGGTGGCACCTACTGGGCGTGCTCGCCCGGCTCGAGCGACTCGCGAAGCGGCCGATCCAGCGGATTGGCTTGTCCGCAACGGTCGGCAACCCCGAGGAGATAGGTCGGTGGCTGCAGGGCGGCGAGACCACCACCCGTGAGCTGAGGGTGGTCTCGGAAGAGGCCGGCGGCGCGGCAGCCGAGCCAGAGGTGCTGCTGGACTATGTCGGGTCAGTCGCCAACGCTGCGAAGGTGATCTCGTCGCTTCATCGAGGCGAGAAGCGACTCGTGTTCTGCGAGTCGCGGCGCGTCAGCGAACAACTGGCGTTCGAGCTGCGCGACCTCGGGGTCCAGACCTTCGTGTCTCACTCCTCGCTCTCGGCCGAGGAACGGCGGCGGTCCGAGGAGGCTTTCGCAGAAGCACAGAACACCGTCATCGTCGCCACGTCGACGTTGGAGCTCGGCATCGACATCGGTGACCTCGACCGGGTCATCCAGATCGACGCGCCCCGCACCGTCGCATCGTTCCTCCAACGACTGGGACGGACCGGACGCAGGCTGAGTTCCCGGCGAAACGCGCTGTTCCTGGCCACAAGCCCGGAGACGTTCCTCGAGGCGGCCGGCTTGCTGGTGCTCTGGCGACGCGGCTTCGTCGAGCCCATCGTGCCTCCGCGTCATCCTCGACACCTGACCGCCCAACAACTGCTTGCGCTCGCTCTTCAGGAAGGCGCATACGGTGCGAGCACCTGGAGAGACTGGTGGGGTGACCTCGCGCTGATGGACGACGGTGACGAGGTGCTCGAGTTCCTCCGTGCCGAGCACTTCCTCGTGGAGGACGGCGGGCTGCTCATGATCGGCCCGGCTGCCGAGAAGGCGTTCGGACGCCGTCACTTCATGGATCTGTTGAGCTCGTTCGACGCCGAGAAGGAGCTCCGGGTCGTCGCGGGCAACAAGGAGGTCGGGTTCATCTCGCCGCTCGCACTCCCCCGCGAGGGTGAGGAGAAGCTCGACGCCAAGCCGATCCTCATGAACGGTCGTGCCTGGCACGTGGAGCGGATCAACTGGGATCGGTTCGAGGTCCTAGTGAGTCCGGCCGGACACAAAGGTGATGTCCGTTGGCACAGCGACGCCGTGGCGCTGTCGTTCGAGATGATGCGGGCGCAGCGCGACGTGCTGCTTGGCGAGACACCGGACGTGCCGCTGTCCCGGCGAGCGGTTGATCAACTGAGGCTGGTCCGCGAGACGCGGGCGGATCAGGTGCGCGTCGACGGACTAGTCGTCGCGCGGTCCGGGAAGGACCTTTCCCTGTGGACCTGGGCCGGGCTCAAGGCGAACGAGACCTTGCGTGCGGGCATGGGCGAGGTCGGCGGGCGCTCCAGCAACGACGTCGTCGTCTTGCCAGCGGCGGCGGATCTCGGACGGCTAGGCAGCGTCGCCTTCGACGGTGTCGCGCCCGATGTACCCGTGGAGATGGTCGATCGGCTGAAGTTCTCCGCGGCGCTACCCAAGCCGCTCGCGGCGGCCACTCTCGCAGAGCGGTTCGCAGATCGCGTTGGGGCCGCGGCGGTGGCTTCCGGCGCGCGGGTGCCCGAGAGGAGCCGCTGATCGCCGCCGCGAGGACCCCAGCGCCGGACGGCGCCGTCCATGGCCCCTAGTCCCCAGCCGCGGCCGTCGCCCGGCCCCAACGTCGGCGGACCAGGATGACCGCACCGGCCATCGCAGTGCTGGACCCGACCGCCACCACGAACGCCAGGAGCACGTCGGCGCGGAGAGACCCCCGCACGACGTCGGCAGCCGTGACCGCCCCGACGGGTTCTGGCGTCCACGGTTCGTCGCCCTCGTGCTCCACCTGTTCACGCAGGTACAAGACGTCGGCATCAGGCCCCATACCGAACGTCACGTAGGTGGTGTTGAACTCGTCGTACGGGTCGAGCTCGATCGAGCCGAACGGCTTGCCGCCGAGGGTGAGGTCGCAGGCGTGGATGTACTCCGGGACCCGGACGACGGCGGTCCCGTCCTCGCGTCGTGTCTGCTCAGGACCGACGCAGTACGGCTCGTCGAGCGACGCCGCCCCGGCCGCCGAACGGATGTCGCGCAGCAGGTCGTCGACCGACCGGGACGTGGCGAACCACCCCCACCGCCCGACGTTGGGCCGGAACATCGACAGCCAGCTCTCTGGACCGGGCCGCTGCTCGTACATCGTGTAGTCGTCCCCGCGCAGCAGGTCGTGGACGGTGGCGATCTGCCGCTCGGTCCGGTCCTTCTCGGCCCGGGCGACCGCGGACCACACCGCGGCGGTCACCGCCAGCACGATGACGGCCGCGGCCACGCGCAGCAACGTCCGCCGCCGCGGCGAGCGACGACCCCCGGGCAGGCGGCGCCCGGCAGGCCGGTCCGGAACGGACCCGACGCCGGTCACCCGGCGCTCCAGATGACCATCGCGACGAGCAGGCCGACGATCCCTCCGACGCACCCGGCGACGAACCCGAGTAGCGGGCTGATGATCGCGCGCCCCGGTGACTGCTTGCCGAGCGCGAGGTGCGCGAAGGCGAGCGCGATGACCGCGAGCGACGCGACCAGCCACACCGGGGCCGGCGCCAGGTCGAGCATGCGTCCGACCCCGACGAGCGCACCGAGGACGAACCCGTGCCCCCACAGCCGGATGAACGGCGCGATCAGGACGGTCACCCCGGCGAGCCCGAGGTGGACGAACCCCATGACCACGGTCGGCGGGATGTCCGTCCACCAGAGGACGGCGAAGCACACCACTTGGGCGACCAGGACGAGCACGAGGGTCTCGCGGCGCGCGACGGACCCGGGCCCGCGGAGCGCGCGCACCGCGAGCACGACGCCGAGCGCGGCCCCGACGCACGCGGCCGCCGGCGCCGCCACGCCGGGGTGGGGGACGCCGAACAGGCGAAGAGCCACCACGAACGTCAGCACCGCCGTGGGCACGGGGCCGAGGACCACGCTGACGACGCGGGCGGCGGGCAGCCCCCGGGGTGGGGGAGCGGTCACCTCTGCCACGGATCGCACCTCCACGCGTCGCTCGGCGCCTCGGCTCTTCGAGCCTGCCCGACCCAGGATCGACGCCGCGCGGACCACCCAAGGCCGGATTGCGTGCTCCGGCAGGCTGCGGACCCGCGCCGAATGAGTAGCACCTCGCGCCACAGCCTTCTCACAGCACCCACCCACCGCTAGCGTCGACAGAGGACGCGCACCCGCGCGTCCCTGCACCGCAGCACCCCGCCCGCCGCAGCGGGGCGCCGCGGTTCCGCGGCCATGGGGGGCCTCGGGAGAACGGCGAAGCGACCCGGTTCGAGGGGTCACGGAGCCCGATCGGTATGGCGTGGACCGTCCGCCACACCGCGGCGCCTCGCGCGCCCGGCGCACCGGACGGGCAGACGTCTCCCACCCGAGGAGCACGCCATGCACCCGCACCCCGCCCGCCGACGCCCGCGGTCACCGCTCGCACTCGCGGTCGTCCTCGCACTCCTGAGCACCGGCGCGGTCGCCGCGACCGCCCCACCGGCTCCGGACCCCAGCGCCTCAACCAGCACCACGGTCGAGCAGGAGGCCGATGGCGTCCTGCCGCCCGCCACGGCCCCCGACGACCCGATCGTCGACCCGGCCCCGCCCGCGGACCCGGACGTCGTCCCTTCTCCGCTCACCGAGGGAGCCGCGGAACCGGCCCAGCCCATCGCACTCGAGCAGTCCGGCCGCTCCGCCACCGACGTCGCGAACCAGATCGACCGCGAGTGCACCAAGACCTCCGCCGAGATCCTCAGCACCCTCCAGAACCTCGGCGGCCGCCAGCAGTTCACGACGGTCCGCCACCGCGGCGACTTCGACGCCCGCACCCCGGAGAACAGCCTCCCGGCGTTCGAGCAGTCGTACCTCCGCTGCCGCGCCGGGGTCGAGACCGACCTGCGCCGCACCTCGGACGGCGTCCTGGTGATGTTCCACGACACCCACCTCGGCAAGATGCTCGAGCCGACCTACAACCCCGAGCAGAACACCGGCCCCAACCCGGCCCTCGCGAGCACGACCTGGGCCCAGCTCCAGCAGAAGGACCTGCTCAACATCGCGCGCCAGCCGCAGGCCGGCGTCAAGGTCCCGAGCTTCGAGCAGTTCCTCGACCACTACCGCCGCGTCGGCGGCCGGTCGCTGCTGTACGTCGAGATCAAGAACACCTCGACCAACGTGGCCCAGTCGCAGAACGAGATCCTCGCCGCCGTCGAGGCGCTGACCAGCTTCCACCACCGGTACCCCGAGGCGAACATGTTCGACCGGGTGGTGTTCAAGTTCCGGATGTCGGCGTGGGCGTCCTTCAACGACTGGCAGACCCGCGCCCTCCGCGTCACCGGGATCCCCAAGCTCCCGCTGAGCCAGGTGATGACGTCCCGGCAGATCGCCCGGCAGATCGGCGGCAGCGGCACGTACCAGGACGGCATCGTGGCGACCTGGGCGCAGACGACCGCCGCGCAGCGCGTCCTCTCCGTCGAGGTGACGATGAAGGACTCCACCGCCTACAGCCACCTCACCCTGAAGCAGGGCCCGGCGCAGGCACCGACGTTCAGCAACGTCCAGTACTACGCGCCGGCGGGGAACGCGACGGCGCCGCCGGGGACGATGGCCGCCGCGGCCGAGATCGTGAAGCGGCACGGCAAGCCGCTCGGCCAGTTCGTCCCGATCCCGGACTGGGTCATGTTCCGCGACCCTCGGACGTTCACGTGGAACCAGGTGCTGCCCAACGCCGACGCCGGGAAGAGCACGGTGCCGGTGACGCCGCGGGAGGCGTACTTCAACAACGACTCCCGCTGCTGCTACGCGCTGCGCGACCGGATCGACGGCTCGACGACGCAGGACCGCGACCCCGAGCAGAACGACCAGCGGATCCTGCTGCCCTGGCTGGAGGACATCGGCGCCACGTTCCTGACGGCCGACGACACCGACAGCATCGACTCCTACTTCTCGACCCGCGGCAAGAAGCTCGACACCGGCGACAACCGGGTCCGGCCGAACCGCCCCGACCTGGAGATGAACTCCCTCATCCACCCGGAGTCGCGGCGGATCCCGTCGCTGCTCAAGTACGTGCAGGTGACGATCCGGCCGGTGAGCGAGAGCAGCCGGTGGCACGTCTCCGGCACCTTGGCCTACACGGAGCGCCGCAGCAGCGGGGTCCCGGCGACGATGCGCGATCACACGATCTCGTTCGACTCCCGGTCGATGCCGCAGCGCGCCGGGGCCGCCGTCTACGGCACGGCGCACGTCTACATCCAGGCGTCGTGGCGGTGGAGCCTGGGCCCGAGCGGCAACTTCGACGGCGCGGACCTGCTCATCGAGCTGCCCGAGCATGTCCGCGACGGCCGGCACGTGCGGGAGATGCGCCTGGCCGACGGCACCCGGCTGAACGTGCTGTACACGGTGTCCCGGCAGTGGGCCGTGGCCCGCGACCTCACCGCGACGCTGCTCAGCAACGACACCTGGCAGCTGTACGGCGGCATCTGCGGGTTCTCGTCCGGGCCGCCCGCGGCGGGGACGAGCTGCGACACCGGCGACCTGACCGAGACCCGGCGGATCTTCGCCCTCGGCCGCTCGGACCGGGTGCAGGTGGCCCCCAACGCGACCATCCCGCTGTCGAACGACATCATCGCCGGCGCCCGCCCGCTGGCCATCCGCACCGACGTCTGGGGCCGCCGGGTCCTGCCCGACATGTCGCTGTCGGCCGGGACCCTGCCGCTCGACGACTGGGGGTCCGAGTTCGGCGTCCGGCAGACCAGGACGATCGGCGGGACCAGCCCGCACTCGGTGCGCATCGGCTACGTCCTCGACGCGGGCAGCAACCGCGCCGCTCCCTGAGCCCGACGGGCCACGCGCGCCCCGGCCCCGGGGCGCCGTCCTAGACCGACCCCACCGACCCCCGGTCCACGAGCTCGCCGCGCAGCGACTCGTGGACCGGGTCCGCCGGCGCCTCCCGCATCAGCCCGACGAGATGCCCCACGACCCGCGTCGCCAGCTCCTCCACGGGCAGCCGCACCGAGGTCAGCCCGATCAGGTCCAGCCCCGGCAGTACCCCGTCGCACCCGGTCACCGACACGTCCCCGGGCACCGACAGCCCGCGCGAGCGCGCCGCCCGCAGCACCTCCAGCGCTCGCAGGTCGGTCGGGCACAGCACCGCCGACACCTCGCCGGCCTCGACGAGCCCGAGCGCCTCGGCGATCCCGTCCGAGTTCCGGTGCACCGACACCGCCGACACCGACGCCCCGCCGGCCAGCGCGAGCCGCGCCATCGCCGTCGCCCGCACGGACTCCGGCAGCGACACCTCCCGCGACGGCGTCAGCACGGCCACGCTCCGGTGCCCCCGCTCGAGCACGTGCGACACGATCAGAGCCGCGTGGTGCTCCTCGTCGTAGGTGACGGCGTGGATCTCCGGGTCGGACTCCGGCCGCCCGGCGCGGATCATCGGCACCGCCTCCCGGAACGGCAGCAGCCGCTCCGACGGCACGTCGCCGGTCGCGACGATCAGCCCGCTCACCCGCATCCCGAGCAGCCGGGTCAGCCCGGCGATCTGCCGGGACGCGCCGACGTCGCCGGTCGCGGTGACGGTGAGGACCTCGATGCCGACGCGGTGCGCCTCGGACTGCAGCCGCGCGTGCAGCAGGCCGTAGGCGGGGTTGTACGAGTCGCGAAGCAGCAGCCCGACGGTGCGGGTACGGCCGGCGGCGAGCTCGCTGGCCATCACGTTGGGCACGTACCCCATGCGCTCGGCCATCTCGAGCACTCGCCGGCGGGTGGGGAGCGAGACGCGGCCGGTGCCGTGCAGGGCCCGGGACACCGTCGCCCGGGAGACGCCGAGCCGAACCGCGAGGTCGGCCTCGGTGAACGGGCGGCGCGCGGCCGGCCCGCCCGAGGTGCTGCTCACGGCGCCCATGCTAGGGCGAGGTCGCCGGCGGGGGACCCGCGCGGGCCGGCACTCAGCGCCGCGGGTCGGCGAGCCGCCAGGTGCGCAGGTGGCGCCAGGTCAGCGTCTCCCACCAGTGCCCGGTCCAGCCGGCGGAGCGGAACTCGTACAGCCCGACGAGCGAGGCCGGGAACGACGCCGGCACGGCCGGCGCCGGGACGGCGCGGACGAAGGCCTCGACCTGGTCGGCGAGCTCCGGCTGGGTATTCATCTCGTGCGAGGCGAGCGAGATGTGCGCGCGGAACAGGCCGGGCCGGAACGGCGAGACGAGAAGCGCGTCGATGGCGTGCGCGAGCGGCGCCAGCGCGGCGTTGACGTCCGCCGCGAGCTCGGCGAGCGCGAGATTCCGGGTGCCGTCGGGCAGCCGGTCGACGTCGTAGGTGACGGCCGCGCCGTGCCGGACGATCCCGGAGTGGTGCACCGCGAACCCGGGCCGGTCGCGCAGCACCGGGTCGAGCGCGGCGACGATGTCCGGCACCGCGGCCCGGATCGGCACGGACCCGGCGAGCGTCGCGTGCGGCGGGAACCGGCCGGCGGACACGAACCCGAACTGCCGCTCGACGCTCAGGGTGATGCTGGTGACGGCCGCGGAGGTCGCCGGGTCGGGGATCAGGAAGACGCCGTAGACGGGCTCGCTCATGGGTGCTCGCTTCGCTCTCGCAGGGAGTGGGGCCGTGGGCCCGGGCCGGGGGAGTCGGACGCCCGGGCCCACGGCGGTCAGGTACTCGGGTGGTCAGCCGAGCCGGTCGAGGTAGTCGGCGATGGCCGCGTTGCCGCGGGCCTCCGCGTCCTCCCAGGTCGCCCGGACGTCGGCGCCGCCGACGACGGCCTCGACGGCGCTCTTCACCGCCTCCCGGGCCTCGTTCATCGCGCCGGTGTGGCAGCCGGCGCTGGGGACGGAGTCGGTGGTGCGGGCGAGCTGGTCGAGCGCGACCTGCTGCACGTCCGTCACCTCGCCCTGCAGCGAGTCGAGCGCCTCCTGCGAGGTCGGCAGGTAGCCGGTCTCGACGAAGATCCGCGCCTGGATCTCGGGCGACGCCAGGTACTGGACGAACGTCGCCGCGGCGGCGAGCTGGTCGGCGGACCGGCCCTCGTCGATCAGCCACACGGAGTTGCCGCCGGGGACGGCCCCGCCGTCGGGGCTGCCGACCGGGAGCGGCCAGGTGCCGAACTCGAACTCGGCGGCCCGCTCGGCGTCGCCGAAGATCCGCGAGGACTGGATCATGATCGCGGCCTGCTCGGAGGCGAACGCGGTGAGCGACGCGCTGCCGTCCGTGCCGGTGTTGAGCATCGCGCCGCTGCCGACCAGGGACTGCAGGTGCTCCCAGATGCCGATCTGGGTGTCGCTGGTGAGGACGAACGCGTCCGCCGGGTCGGAGCCCACACCGTTGTCGGGCGTGCAGTACGTCAGCCCCTCCGAGGCGCTGAACTGCTCGGACCACCACGGGTCGAGGAACACCGTGAGCCCGGCGGTGCCGGTCGCGGCGTGCACCTCGGCGGCGACGTCGAACAGGTCGGTGATGCTCGACGGCACCTGCGCCGGGTCGACGCCCGCCTCCTCCAGCAGGGCGGCGTTGTAGAGCACGACCGGCTGGGACACCATGATCGGCACCGAGGACAGCACGCCGTCGAACGTGTAGTAGTTCGCGAGCACCGGCACCAGGTCCTCGCCGTCGAACACGGTCCCGTCGACGGCCGCGACCTCGCCGGGCGCGATCGTGAGCCCGGTGTCGTGCAGGTAGGTCGAGAACGTGTCGCCGCCCTGGATGACGTCCGGCAGGTCGCCGGACTGCACCGCGTTGGTCAGCTTGGCCATCGAGTCGACGTAGCTGCCCTGGAAGACGGCGTTCACCGTGATGTCGTCGTGGGCGTCGTTGAACTCGTCGACGAGCGCGGTCAGGGTGTCGGCCGGCACGCCCGACACCGAGTACCAGAAGTCGAGGGTCACCGCCCCGCCGCTGCCGGTGTCCCCGGTCGGGTCGGACGTGGACGGCTCGTCGGACGACCCGCACGCGGACAGCGCCAGGGCGCCCACTGCGAGGGCACCGACGACCCCGCGCTTCCTGATTTCTCGCATGGTGGTGAATCCCTTCCTCATTTGACGGCGCCCTGCGTGAGGCCCTTGGCCAGGAATCGCTGTCCGAGGAGCACGAGGACGATGGTGGGAATGGCGGCGATGGTCACACCGGCGAGCGAAGCACCGAGGTCGGTGCCGGATTCGTCGGTGAGGATCTTGATGCCGACCTGGACGGTTCTCGACGCCGGGGTCTCGGACACCACGAGCGGCCACAGGTAGCCGTTCCACGCCGCGATCGCGGCCATGAGCGTCACGGTGACGACCGTCGGCCGGCAGAGCGGCACGAGGAACCCGAACAGGAACCGCATCGGGCGGACGCCGTCGACGACGGCCGCCTCCTCGATCTCCTTCGGGAACGACAGGAACGTCTGCCGGAGCAGGAAGACGTTGTAGGCGGAGACCAGGAACGGCAGGAAGACGGCGACGACGGTGTCGAACAGCCCGAGCGACCGGATGGTCAGGTAGTTCGCGACGAGGATGGTCTCGCCCGGGATCATCATCGTGAGCAGGATGAACGCGAACACGAGGTTGGGTCGGCGCAGCCGGCCGAACACCAGCGCGTACGCCGCGAGCAGCGCGGTGAGCACCTGCGCGGCCGTCTGCGCGAGCGTGACGACGCCGGAGTTCACCATCTGCCGCAGGATCGGCGCCCGGCCGAGCGCGGCCGTGAAGTTCTCCAGCGAGAACCCGGTCGGCAGCACGTCCCGGAACGTCCCGGTGAGCGCCTGCCCCGGGCGGAGCGCGGCGAACACGACGTAGAGGACGGGCAGCGCCACGAGCAGGGCGGCGACGGCGAGGTAGGCGATGACGGCCCCGCGGGCCAGGTGGGCGCGCATCAGTAGTTCACCCGCCGCTCGAGGACCCCGAACTGCACGGCGGTGAGGACCGCGATGACGAGCAGCAGGATGATCCCGCGGGCTGACGCCGCGCCGTAGTCGGCGGTGCCGCCGAACGCCTTGGCCCAGATGTCGAAGACCAGCGTCTGCGTGGCCCGCGCGGGACCGCCGCCCGTGACCACCTGGATGATCGTGAACTCGCGCATCGCCTGGACCGACTGCGTGACGACGATGAAGAACAGCGTCGGCGTGATCAGCGGGACGGTGACGGACCGCAGCAGCCGCATCCGGCCGGCCCCGTCGAGCGCGGCCGCCTCCTCGACGTCGACCGGGATCGCGTCGATCGCGGCGATGAGCAGCAGGGTCACGAACCCGATCGAGATCCACACGTCGACGACCACGATCGACACCAGGGCCATCGTCGGCTCGGTGAGCCAGCCCGCGGGCCGGCCGGTCAGGGCGATGGCGATCTGGTCGAGCAGCCCGTACGTCGGGCTCATCAGCGCGCGGAACGCGAGGCCGGCGACGGCCGCGGACACGGCCATCGGGATCAGCACCGTCGCGCGGGAGAACGCGGTGCCGCGCAGCCGCCGGGACAGGGGCACGGCGAGCGCCAGCCCGACCAGCAGCTTGCCCGCGACCGTCAGCACGACGAACAGCGACGTGACGAGCAGCGTGCGCCGGAAGTCCGGCGAGCCGAGCATGCTCGCGTAGTTGTCCGCGCCGACGAAGCCCGACGGCCGGCCGAACAGGTCGGAGCTCTGGAACGACAGCACGGTCGTCCGCAGGAGCGGCCAGTAGTTGAACGCGAGCAGCGCCACGACGGTGGGCGCGAGCGCCCAGTACGCCCAGGCCCGCGGTCTGCTGCGTGACCCGGAGCGCCCCCTGGGGGACCGGGTCGCGACGACGTGCTGCATGGATCCTCCGAGTCGTCCCGTCTCCGCGGCAATGCGGAGTCACAAATGCTTTGCGGTCCACCCAAACAGGGTCGAAGCGGACATCCGGGCAATCGGCGGTAAACGCCGGTGCATTCGGATCGGCTTGCTCCGGACCGTACACTGATGAGTAGCATGTGACAACATCCGATAGCGCTCCGCTGACGTTTGCGAGAGCGCGTACGCAAATGTCACGAGGAGGTCACGGTGCAGGCAGCGCTGCTGGTCGCCGCGGGCGTGCTCGCGCTCGTCTACGGCTCCAACGCGGGCGCGACGATCGCGGCGACGAGCCTGCGCGTGCACGGCGGCCGGCCCTGGCTGGCGCTCGTCGCGCTGGGGTCGGCGGTCGCCGTCGCACCCCTGGTGCTGGGCACCGCGGTGGCGAGCACCGTCGCGCACGAGCTCGTGCCGTCCGGCGGCGACCCGCGCGCCGACCGGGTCGTGTTCCTGGCCGCCGTCGTCGCCGCGCTGGTGGTGACCGGGGCGCTGAGCCGCTGGGGCCAGCCGACCAGCCTGACGCTCGCGCTGATCGCCGGGATCGCCGGCGGCGGGCTCGGTGCCGGGCAGGCGATGGGGTGGTCCGCGATCGGGCGGGTGCTGGCGCTGGTGGCGGTCGCGCCGTTCGTCGGGCTGGCGCTCGCGGCCGCGCTGCATCGGCTGTCGGCCGCGTGGCGGGTGTCGCCCGGCGCCGTGCGGCGCTGGCACGTCGGGTCCTACGGCCTGCTGTGCCTCGCCTTCGGGTCGAACGACGCGCAGAAGCTGCTCGCGATCGTGGCGGTGGCGTCCGCTCCGGGCGCGGCCGCGGTCGACCCGGTGCTCTGGCAGCTGCTGCTCTGCGGCGGGCTGTTCACGCTCGGCGCGGCTGTCGGGCTCGGACGGATGGAGCGCACCGTCAACCGCGGCATCCTCGCCGTCCGCGGTCTCGACGCCGTGACCACGCAGACGACGACGGCCGTCGTCATGCTCGCCAGCTCCGGGGTCGGCAGCCCCGTCGGCATGGCGCAGACGCTCTCCGGCTCCCTCGTGGGCGCCGGTCTCGCACGAGGGAGAGGGAAGGTCCGATGGGAGTACGCCGGGAGGGTCGCACTGGCCTGGGCGCTGACGGTGCCCGCGAGCGTCGTGGTGGCGGGCTGCGTCGCGTGGGGCGCCGGGCTCGTCGCCGGATGAGGCGGTTGGCGCGCGGCATCTCGGGCGCGGCGCGGGACGACCTGGTCGACGGGCTCGTCGGGCAGCTGCGCGCGACCGAGCAGGCCTGCGACGTGGCGCTGCGGCTGGCGCGGGGATCGGTGCCGGCGAGCGCCGCGCGCGAGGAGGTGGCGGCCGTCGAGCACGAGGGCGACGCGTGGCGGGCGCACGTCGTCGAGTCGCTGACCCGCGCGCTGACGTCGTACCTCGACAGGGAGGACCTGTTCACGTACTCGCGGGCGGTCGACGACGTGCTCGACAACCTGCGGGACTTCGTGCGGGAGGTCGACCTGTACGGGGTGCGGCCGGCGCCGTCGTGGGTGGGTGTGCTGGAGGAGATCCGGGTCGGGGTCCGGGCACTGCGGGCGGCGACGGAGTGCCTGCGGCGGGACGTGCGGCGGGTGTCGGTGGCGGCGCTCGCGGCGAAGAAGGCGCCGGTGCGGGGGCAGTACCAGCTGGCGATGGCGGCGCTGCTCGCCGAGCCGCTCACCGCGTCGACGCTGCGGCGGCGGGAGGTGCTGCGGCGGCTGGACATCGTGGGGCTGCGGTTGTCGGAGGCTGCGGACCACCTCGCGACCGCGGCGATCAAGCGGGGGACGTGAGGGCACCCACGACCCATGGTCCGCGCGGTGTGCGTGTCGCGTCGCTTTGACCGCGAGCGGGGCGGATATCTCCAGGAGTCGAGACCGGCGCCAGAGGCTCGTCCGCTTGGGTGACTCGAACGAGAGGCCTACCTACGGTCAGCGCTCGCGAGCTAGCATCCGAGCACCGGCGGGCTGAGCGATGCCGCATATGCCAGCCCGCTTCGCAGCATGACATCGCCGGTCTAGTGAGCGAGCTGGGAGCAATGGCGCACCGAACGGCGGAAGATCTCAAGACCGCATACCCGGATGCTGCATGGAGAGAGAGGTACGCCGAGATCTGTGATCTCGTCGAGCTGCTCGCCACTTGCATCATCGGAGACAAGTACACGATCTCCGATGCACTCGGCAACGCGATCGTGTTGAGTGATGCTGGAACGGCCGTGCGCACAAGGCTGGCTCGCAAGAACAGTGTCGGTCCGAAGGAAGCCAAGCTGATGTGCGCGTTGGCGCTCGGTCACGACGAGTTGTTCATCGACGTCGAAAAGACTGACCCCGACGCGCTCGCGGCGGCGATCGACGCCGAGATCCTCGACGGACGCATTCGACTCCCGATGATCTTCGGACGTCAGTTCTACGACCGGTACGCCCAATTGTTCGAAGACGAGAAGGACCTGCTGTCCACCGACGAGACACTAACTGTGCTAGACGATCTCCCGGTAGGGGTCTTCCAGTACGGGTTCTTCACCACTGGTCCATACGGCTTGCGGCGGGCCCCAACGTCGCGAAACCTGCAGGCGACGCGTCGCGTGCCCGCTTTTCATTGCTCCCGCGCTGGATGCCGGACGCTCCACCCCGTGCAACTGGAAACAAGTTCCAGCGCACCAGTGAATCGAGACCGCGACAAGCTCGAGCAGTTGCTCCGCACCTTCGAAGGAGACCCCGCAGAGTGGTGGGCATTTGCTGGAGAGGCGA
Organism: Cellulomonas sp. GbtcB1; assembly: GCF_019091725.1. NCBI lineage: Bacteria > Bacillati > Actinomycetota > Actinomycetes > Micrococcales > Cellulomonadaceae > Cellulomonas > Cellulomonas sp. GbtcB1. The sequence goes on from NZ_JAGXJG010000009.1 coordinate 70,207, forward strand.
GCGGTAGCGCTCGGGCTTACTACGGAGATCAGGCTTCCGGCTGCCACATCCCGCTCGTGGGCGATGCGCTAGACCTGGAGGAGTTGCAAACACTCCTAACTGAGCTGCTCAACGAGAAAGGCGGGAGTCTGAGGAAGGCGATTAGTGGCTTCGTCCGTGTGGCCTCGGCGGAAGAAGCGGTCTCCGGGCTAGATCGAGCGCAGATCCTACAGTTGATCCTCTTTTCCTCCGAGAGAAGTATTGCGACCGCCCTCGACCGACTCGTGCAGCGGAGAGCGATTCTGGTGCCGCCCGGAGAGGTGCGTCGCCCTATCACGACGGCGGGCATGCGTTCCGGCGCGTTCGGGCTTCGAGCGGAGTTGTCCAGCCACGGTGTTCGCTTTGTTTCCGATGAGCCGGGGTTCGCGTTGCTGCGTGAGCGGCGCCTGCTCGACGCCCTGTACGTACGCGACCTGAGCACGGATGTCGAGGAGCTCGAGTGGCAGCTTCGCGGAATCGACGTTACCGACATCGACGAGCGCCTCGAGCACTTCTTCCAGGAGCGATCCCCTAAGGCGGTCCTAGAGCGGCTCGTGCTGGCGCGCAAGACAAACATGGTCGCAGCCTGTGAGGAAGTGGGTATTGAGGGTGGCGAATCGATGCCGGACGACGTCCTTGTTGACACGCTGCTATGGAAGCTGGGCTTCCCGGTGCTCGTTGACGAGGATCCGCACCGCAACTTCTGGGCGTACCACGAGCGCCTTTGGGCGCTAGCGCAGTCCTCCGAAATTGGCGCGTCAGACCGGTTTCTTGAGGCGGCGAGCCCCTATTTCAACAGCCTCGAGGGTCTCCTCTTGGACTCTCTGGCTTTCACGTCGTGGGCTCTGCTTTCGGATCACGTCATGGCGAACGCGCCGTTCAGCTACGACGACGACCTCGATCGCCGAGGAGGGCTGCAACTCCTAGGTTCTTTCGCCGCAAGCCCCGCGGGAACCGCGAATTACGAGTCCGACCGCGTCGATCTCGGAAACCTCATCGGCGGGTTCAGTGCGCTGGCCCGCCGACTCGAGGAAGTGGTTCGAGATTCGGATTCCTATCGCCGGCCTGCCGCGGAGATCCCGGAGTTTGACGGCAAGACGCGCATAAAGGAGTTTCGATTGAGGTCCACGGCCGCTTTTCTCGACCTCACGCCACCGAGCCAGGCGCGGATACTCGAGGGTTTGCGTGACATCACTACTACGATGACGGCCGCTGACGTCAACCTGGTTCGCAATGACTACGCCCACTACCGCAGAACGCCCCCCGATATTGCCAAGCTGGAGGCTGCATTGGAGGCGACCCGTCGCGCGGTCACCCGGATCGAAGCGTTGGGTTTCTGCCGTATCCTTTTCTGGCCTACTGGTGTAAGTCGAGACGAGTGGGGTAGGAGTCTGCATGACTTCGCGGGCCCGCGGAGCTTTGAACACACGTTCTCTAGGCCGACGCGATTCGACTGGATGGGTCTGCCTTCGATTCATGAACCTGCCTATTTGATTCGTTCGGCAGCGGTGGGTGAGCCGACCGAAGTTCTACGTTTCACTCGTAGGCTTCGGAGTCGCTACCTTGACATGTGGGCGGGATTCCCGGACCGGCGCCGTCGGACTCGAGTTAAGTCGATGGACGAGAGTGACACCTTCAGCGGTAAGCATGACCGGGCGGGAAAGGCGTGAGGGTCGACTAGCCCGGTCGCGGGTGCTCGGGTCGCCTAGATCACGAGGGACGGGACATCGCTGCCACACTGAGCCGCGATGCAGGTGTGAGCGTGCGCCCGCGCCCGCACGTCGAACCCTGCCGGCACCGCACCGCCCACGAGGTTCGCCTCCAGGCTCCTGAGCGGGCTCCTGTGCCCGGGTGGGAGCTGCCTGGCTGGCTCGGCCCGATCATCGGTGGTGCTGCCCTGATCATCGCGACCCTGGCCGAAGACGTCGTCACCGGGGGAGCGGGGATCGCCGACGACCCCGTCACGATCGGCGGGGGTGCTGGCTCGATCAGCTGGGGGTGGGGCATCCTCACCGGAACCGTGGCGCTCGGGTTCTGACCCGACCGAGGAGAGGTGTGAACGTGACGTCGACGCACGAGACGGTCGTGGCCGGCGTCGGCGTGCGAGCGGCACCCGACTGGGGCCGCGTCCTCGAGACGCTCCGCAGGGGCGTCGACGAGCTGGTGAGCCGAGCCGTCGGGATCGAGCTGTCGTGGAGCACCACCGTGGTGGTCCGCGGCGACGACCTGGAGTCCGGCCGGGCGCACCTGACGACGGACGGCCTGAACTGGGAACGCGTCGCCGCCCGATTCGCCGCCGGCGACCCCGAGTCGGTGACGCTGACGGCGCAGTCGACCGTGATGCGCGAGGCCTATCTCGCGGACCCGGACCCCGAGCGGTACGACCCCCGCATGTACGTCGCCGAGGTCCGGGCCACCTTCCCCTCGCGGATCCCGGGTGGTGCCGAACCGTCCGGTGGGCTGCGGGTGCGCACGACGATGTCGAGGTGGGCGCTGTACGGCGGGGGAGACCGGCTCGACTGGCTGGCCGGTCCGCTGCGCGGGTGGTTGGCGTTCGCCGCCGAGACGATCGGCGCGGACACGGGGTACGTGGCGGCCGAGGACAGCAGCCCGACGGACGACCGTAGCCGGATCGAGCGCGAACGCGACTTGCTGGCGGCCCACCGCGACTTCTCGCGCTGGCTCTGGGGCGTCGGCTGGGGCACCCTCCTCGGTCCCGGGCATGTGGCGGCGATCGGCGGGCCTGGGTCGCTGGAGACCGTGCGGGGCACCGTCTACCAGGTTCCCGGTGGTCGGTGGTGGATCGAGCTCGGGCCTGATCCCGGCGCGGTGCGGGAGGAGCAGGCCACTGCACTGCTGGCGGCCCTCGAACCGGCACTCAGGGATGCGGACGATCGCACCGCGGACGGCGCGTAGAGCCTCCGCCGCTCGAGCGTTCGCGGCCCGTCACCCCCGACGGACGCCCCGCCGTGCGAGCTCGGGCCGACCATGAACCTCACGCGCGCCCTGGCCCGCTCACCCCACCCCACCCGCCAACCGCGCCACGTGCAGCGCCAGATACACCTCCTCCTCCCCACCCACCTCCCACCCGAACCGCCCCCGCAGCAGCCCGGCGATGGCCACCGCCGAGTCGAGAGCCCGCGGATGCTCCCCCCGCACCGCCTCCCGCAGCGCCACCCCCGAACCCCGGCCGGGCACCGCCTCCCCCCGCGCCTGCCGCACGAACAGGTACCGCAGGTGCGTCACGAACCGCGCCACCTCCAGCGACTCCTCGTCCAGCACGCACCCGTGCAGCGCCCGCACGATCCCGAGCGCCGCCGCGAACGACTCGGTCATCTCGAAGGTCCGCGCCATCTCCCCGCCGTCCCCGCCCCCGAGCTGCGCGTTCACGAAGTGCAGCGCCAACGGCACCGCCTCCAGGTCGGGCGGCCGGACCCCGGTCGAAGACGCCACCATCGCGAGGCACCGCCGCGCGAACGCCACCTCCCGCGGGTACAGGTGCAGCACCTCCCACTGCAGCGGGTACGCGATCTCCGTCCCCGCGCGCGCTCTGCGCAGTGCGTACGAGAGGTGGTCCGCGAGCGGCATCAGCACGTGCGCGGTGATGTGCGGCCCGAGCTCGACCCGCGCCTCGTCGACGATCCGCTGCGCCAGGTCGAGGTCCGACGGGGGGATGTCCTCGAGCAGCGCCGCGATGTGCTCGGGCGTGGTCGACCCGCCGGCGACGAACGTGCGCTCGACGTCGTCCTCCCGGACGGCGTCGCCGGGCCGGGCCTGGAACCCGAGGCCTCGGCCCATCAGCACGACCTCCGCTCCGGCGCCGTCGTGGGCGAGCAGGACGTTGTTGTTGAAGACCCGCACCACGCGCATGCGTTCCCCTCGACGCGGTCCGTTCCCGGGAAGCCCGGGTGGCGGGTCACCATCGCCACCCGGGCCGTCGGCTCGTCGGCTCATCCGATCCGCAGCAGCGCGTCGGCCTCGCTGACCGAGCCGTGGCCGGCCGCCGTCACGGCGACCCCGTCCGGCGACTGCGTGACCACGACGACCGTGCTGGGGTCGTAGCCGGCAGCCACGACGGCGGCGAGGTCGAACTCGCCCAGCAGCTCACCGGCGACCACCTGCGACCCGGGCGTGACCGCCGGGGCGAACCCCTCACCCGCCATCCGGACGGTGTCGAGGCCGACGTGCACGAGCACCTCGACACCGTCGACGGTCCGCAGCCCGTACGCGTGCGGGAGGACGGTGAGCACCTCGCCGTCGACCGGTGCGACCACGCGTCCCGACGTCGGCACCACGGCGGCGCCCGCCCCGAGCGCGCCGGACGAGAACACCGCGTCCGGCACCGCGTCGAGCGCGATCGCCCGCCCGGCGACCGGTGCCAGCACGACCCGCGTCCGGAGCGCGGTCGCGACCCCGCGACCGGTGCCGGCCGCGTCCGACGGCTTCGGGGACTCGGCGGAGGGCGGGTTCGGGATGTCGGTGAACCCGAGCGTCATCGTCAGCGCGAACGCGATGACGATCGCCAGCCCCGTGCCGATCAGCTGCATCGTGAAGTTGCCGATGCCCATCGTCGCGGTCACCGTGATCGCGCCCGGCAGGATGAAGCCCTCGGCCGCGGACCCGCCCGCCGCGGCGATCGAGCCGCCGACGGCGCCGCCGATGCACGCGTAGATGAACGGCTTCTTCAGCCGGAGCGTGACGCCGTAGATCGCGGGCTCGGTGATGCCGGCGAGGAACGCCGAGATCGTCGCGGGTCCGGCCACGCCCTTGAGGTCGCGGTTGCGCGTCTTGATCAGCACGGCGGCCGCGGCACCGGCCTGGGCGAGGACGGCGGGGAACAGGGGTCCGGTCAGCAGCGAGTACCCCTGCGTGACCATGTCCTGCAGCATCACCGGCGTCAGGCCCCAGTGGACGCCGAAGATGACGAACACCTGCCACAGCGCACCCATGAGCGCGCCGCCGACCGCCGGGCTCAGGTCCCACATCGTGTTGATGCCGCTCGACAGCCCGCGGCCGACGATGTCGGACACCGGTCCGATCGCGAGGAACGTGACCGGGACGATGACGGCCAGCGTGATCATCGGGGTGACGAAGTTCCGCAGCGCGTCGGGCACGAACCGGGCGAGCAGCCGCTCCAGGTGGGACTGGGCGTAGACCGCGAGGATCGTCGGGATCACCGCGGACAGGTAGCTGATCATGACGACCGGGATGCCGAGGAACGTGAGCTCGCCGCCACCCGCCGCGAAGGCGTCGAGCGTCACCTCGGCGCCGTCCGCGCCGGGGATCACCGGGAGCGTCGCCGAGTAGATGAGCGCGCAGGCGATCGCCACCGACGTGTAGAGGTTCGCCTTGAACCGCTTGGCCGCGGTCATCGCGAGCAGGATCGGCAGGAACTGGAAGATCGCGTCGGCCGCGGTGAACCAGATCGCGTAGGTGGAGGACTCGCCCCACTCGGGGGAGATCCGCGCGCCGACGGCGAGGAACGCCTTGATCAGGCCCGTCCCGGCGAGCACCCAGAGGAACGGCGTGAAGATGCTCGTCACGAGGTCGATGGCCCGCGCGAGGAACCCGCCGGACGAGGCCGCCTCCGTCGCGACGCCGCTGGCGGCGACGGCCTCGAACACGCTGTTGACCGTGTTGCCGATGACCACCTGGAACTGCCCGCCGGCCTCGACGACGGTGATGACGCCGCGGGTCGCCTCGACCGCGGCCTTGTCGGCGCGCTCGCGGTCTCTGAGGCGGAACCTCAGCCGGGTGGCGCAGTGCGTCACGGAGACGACGTTCTCGACTCCGCCGACGGCGCGCAGGACGTCGTCCGCGATCGTCTGGTACTTGCTGGCCGTTGCCACGATTCCTCCTCGAACCGGTCGCAGCGCGCAACGTCGGGGCGATTTCGGGCACGAAAAAACCCGAGCCGGTGGCAGGCGGGAAGAATGCTCCGGTCAGCCTCGGCTCGGGTTTTGCCTGTCGCCAGTAACAACCCCGGACCTGCACGAGCCGCCGTCGAGCGGCGACTGCGGCGAACCTAGCAGCGCCGCTTGAGCGCCTGTCAACACCGGGTGTCCACAGACTGATGAGTAGCGCCGGCGGCAGGGCGAAGAGGGGCTTGACGGCCCCTCGGGGCGACGGTAGGAATGGCGACGTCGACCAGGATTGTGACTGACCAGATCAGGCAAGACCTGCCGCGTCCGAGGCCTTCTGCGCCCGGTTCGCGCAGGTCTTTTTTCATGCCCCGGGACGGTCCGTCCGCGACGTCAGCCGCGCCCCCTTCCCCCATCGCAGAGAGGCGCCACCGTGACCACCACCGACACCCACTTCCCGCCCGGGTTCCTCTGGGGCGGGGCCACCGCCGCCAACCAGTGCGAGGGCGCGTACGACGAGGGCGGCAAGGGCCTGTCCATCCAGGACGTCATGCCCCGCGGCATCATGGGTCCGCCGACCGACGAGCCGACCCCGGACAACCTCAAGCTGCAGGGCATCGACTTCTACCACCGGTACGCCGAGGACATCGCGCTGCTGGCGGAGATGGGCTTCCGGACGTTCCGGTTCTCGATCGCGTGGGCGCGGATCTTCCCGAACGGTGACGAGACCGAGCCGAACGAGGAGGGGCTGGCGTTCTACGACCGGGTGCTCGACGAGTGCGAGAAGCACGGCATGGAGCCGCTGGTCACCATCTCCCACTACGAGACCCCGCTGGCGCTCGCGCGGACGTACGACGGCTGGGTCAGCCGGGAGATGATCGGCCACTTCGCGACGTACGCGCGGACGCTGTTCGAGCGGTACGGGTCGCGCGTGACGTACTGGCTGACGTTCAACGAGATCAACGCCGTGCTGCACGCCCCGCTGCTGAGCGGCGCGATCCTCACGCCGAAGGACGAGCTGTCGCCGGCCGACCTCTACCAGGCGATCCACCACGAGCTCGTGGCCAGCGCGCTCGCCACGAAGATCGCCCGCGAGGTCGCCCCGGACGCGCAGGTCGGCTGCATGCTCATCGCGGTGCCGGCGTACCCGCTGACGCCGTCGCCGGCCGACGCGCTCGCCGTGATGCGGACGCAGCACCAGACGCTGGCGTTCGGCGACGTGCACTGCCGGGGCGAGTACCCCGGGTACCTCCTGCGGCACCTCCGTGAGCTCGGCGTCGAGCTCGACATCACCGACGACGACCGCGAGACGCTGAAGCACACGGTCGACTTCGTGTCGTTCTCCTACTACTCGAGCATCTGCGAGACGGCCGATCCCGGGGCGCTCGAAGGGCAGAGCAACATGATGGGCGGCGTGCCGAACCCGACGCTGGTGGCCAGCGAGTGGGGCTGGCAGATCGACCCCGTCGGCCTCCGCATCGTGATGAACCAGTTCTGGGACCGGTGGCGCAAGCCGCTGTTCATCGTCGAGAACGGGCTCGGGGCCGTCGACGAGCTGGTCGAGGTGGACGGGGTGCGGACCGTGGTCGACGACTACCGGATCGCGTACCTCAACGAGCACCTCGTGCAGGTGGAGGAGGCGCTGCGCGACGGGGTCGACGTGCTCGGCTACACGACGTGGGGCTGCATCGACCTGGTGTCGGCGGGGACGGCGCAGATGAGCAAGCGGTACGGGTTCGTCTACGTCGACCGGCACGACGACGGGTCGGGGACGCTGGAGCGGTACCGGAAGAAGTCGTTCGACTGGTACGCCGAGGTGATCCGGACGAACGGGGGGAGCCTGGAGCGGTAGCGCGCCGGGGGCTGTGCGGGGGAGCGGGCCACTTCGTGCGAGGAGGGTCCGCTCCTCGGCGTCAGCCTTCGAGTGCGCTTCGGACCTCGCGATCGAAGTCGGCGACGGTCATCCCGGGAGTCAGCTCGATCTCAGCGGTGAGGCCGGAGTCGAACGCCACGATCCGAGGACCGTTCGCCGGCATGAGCGTGCGCAGCCAGACGGCGACGTCGGCGTTCTGCTCCGGCGTCCCGTCCAGGTCGATGGACGACAGGGCGTGCGTGGCGGTGACGGAGAAGCCCGGCCCCTCCGCGACCACGTCCAGGCGCAGCGCGATCTTGCGCGGGTCCTCGTCCACCACACGAACGCCGTCCGGCCAGCGCACCTGTGCTGCCTCGAGCAGCGCGTCGGCGGTCAGCGGCAGCGGGAGTGCGTCGTCCTCGCACCCGATGATCAGGTCCTGGAGCACGGCTCTCCTCATAGGTTCTCGGGTTGGTAGTACACCTCGACGTCGACCCAGGCTCCGACGATCGAGAGCGCCATCGGCCGAATGTCGGTGTTCCGGCTACGGTCTCGCAACCACGCGAGGAGAGCACTGGACGTGCGCTGTGAGGGCGGCGGTGTGATGTGTCGGCGTGTTCGCGTATCCCATCAAGCGCGATCAGGTCGTGCTCCGTTTGGCCTCTGACGTCGCCGTTGCGCGGTTAGGCTGCGACGCGACATCAGCTGCAGGGGGTTGTCATGACACAGTGGTTCGGCGTCGATACAGACGTTCTTCATCAAGCGGCGAACGCGTGCAGGTCGATCATGGACGACGTCACCGACATCGCCGGCGAACCGCTTCTGGCCGGACGGGGCGAGTACGGTTCTGTCGCTGCGATCACCGCCGCAGACGACTTCGCCTCCCGTTACTCCTACGCCGTCGGTGTCATGGCGAAGGTCGTAGGAGCGCATGGAGACGACCTGGACGCGAGCTCCTCCAGCTACGCCGAGGTCGATGGGCACGCCGTATGCGTGTTCCGGCCCGAGTCGTGAGCAACGCGACGCTCCTCGGCATCGCTTATGCGTCGAGCGGTGCCGATCTGATCCCAGGAAGCCCCGCGGCGTTGTTCGCGGACGCGGACGCGCTGGTCGCGCGGGCAGAGGCGCTCGAGCAAAACGCCGGCCGATTGCGGTCGGTGAGCACCGGCCACTGGGCGGGAGACGCGGCGGACGCGTTCGACGAGGCCCGGGACTCCACTCGGAAGCAGCTGCTGAACATCGCCGATGCCTATTCCAGCGCGGCGGCGGCACTTCGCGCGCACGGGGAGATGCTCACCTGGGGCCAAGGAGTGGCGGACGGACTCGTGGAGTCGTGGCAGCGAGCCGACGCGCTCGGCGACCCGGGAACGGGCCGCAAGAGAAGCATCGACCTCGCGCTCTCCGAGGTGCGCGCCCAGGTCGCAACGAGCGGTGACCAGCTCGCGCGAGCTCTGCGATCTCTGAACGAGCTTGTTCCCCCTGCACCGACGTTCTGGTCGGAACTGGTGGGTGGTGCAGCCGACGCCTTCGGTGATCTCTGGTCGCTGGTCGAGCAGCAAAACGCTGTCCGGAAGATCGTCGACCCGCAGGGCTGGATGAACGACACCGCAGCGATGGTGGTGGGGTTCAAGCAGTCGCTCAACGACCCGAAGCAGCTCGCGAAGGACAGCGTCGACTGGGACACCTGGGCCAACAGCCCACCGCGAGCTGTCGGACACATGGCGCCCGACGGTTTGACGAACATCCTCACGGGTGGCGTCGGCGGGATCCTCGGCAAGGCAGCCACCACGGCTGCTCGCAAAGGCACGGACATCGCCGAGGACGGCGCGGCGTGGGCCGCCCGCCGCGCGTCGCTCGGCGAGTCCGCGACCACGAACTACCGGAAGACGTTCTTCGAGGCCTACCCCGATCTTCAGGGCCAGGTTGTCGTGCACCACGCCGTCGAGCAGAGCGTTCTCCGCCGGTATCCAGGAGTCGTCACCGAGTCGCAGATGCACTCGCTGGAGAACCTGCGGGGTATCCCCAACGATGCGAACCCTCGTGTGCACCTGAGCGAGATCCGACGTCTGTGGAACAGGTTCTACGAGGACTTCCCGAGCGGGGGTGCGGCGCCAACAACGGACGATCTTCTCGACTACGCCACTAGCATCGACCTGCAGGTCGGGCAGCGATTCCTACCTCCCGTGGAGTGATATGTCCTCGTACGAGCTGGAGCCGGAAGTCGCCGGCAACCTGGGCCCTGGCACCGAGTGGGGGCCCGGACGTGGGGAGATCACGCGTCTGGACTACGAGTTCGACGACTGGCTCGGTGACGACCTCGTGACGTCGACCCCGGTGACCCTGGCAACCGCGCGCGTGCGCGACGCGGTGCTCGCCGCCGGTCTCACCGGCGTGGAGTTCGCTCCGCTGATCGTGAGCAGGTCGGACATGTTCGACGAGCTCAACGGCGGCGACCTGCCCGAGTGGGTCTGGCTGCGACCTGTCGGCCGTCTCGGGAGCGACGACGCGTGGGCGGGCAACCGAGGCCGCCTGACGGTGAGCGAACGCATGCTCGCGGTGCTGCAGCAATTCACCCTGGAGCACTGCATCGTCACGCCGGTCTAGCGGGTCGTCCTCCAGGCCGACTCACGACGACGGCGACGGGTCACGGCGCACGATTCGGCAGTGGCTCAGGGGGAACCGCTGCAGCACGGCGAGCATCCGCCCGCTGACGGTGAGGATCTGACCGTCGCCGATCCACGCGTCGTCGCGAGCCGGCGCTCCGACGACCTGCATCCACGCCCACTCGGGCAGGCCGCCGCGGTGCACCTCGTCGAACTGGTCGCTGCGGGAGACCGTCACCGGGGCGAACCGGATTCCGGTGATCTCCGCGTCCACCAGTGCCTCTCGGACGCGCGTGGTGACCAGGTGCACGCTGATGGACTCGACGAGCTCGTCACCCAGCCAACCGTCGAACTCGTACTCCAGCCGCGTGACGACGTTCGGGGTCACCGAGGTTTCGATCACGGTCGTGTGCCCGAAACCGCCGGCGACCTCGGGTTCGAGCTCGTAGCAGGTCAACTTCGCTCCCGGGTCGTCGGACGGAACGCCAGCAGGCTATCGACCGCGGTCGTCGGCCCGCGCCGCGGCCGCTCCGGCAGCGTGGGTCTCCAAGGGTCCCGGCGACGCGGGAAGCGGCAGCGGACGTTCCGACGTCCTCGGTCAGAGCACGAACACGTGCGACGACACCGTGGCCTCGAGCGCGACGGCAACCGCGAGGTCACGCGCGTCGCCGCCGGGTTCCAGACGGAACCGCAGACGCGGCCGCAGGGTCACGACGGGCGAGCCGTCGCGCCGGAACACCACGCCGCGCCGGCCCGTGGCCGCCATCGTCCACTCCGTGCTCGGCCGGGCGTCGGGGGCGGTCCGGGCCGCCCCGGCGCGCGACCGCGGCGGCTCCTCCCCGCCGCCGACGCGAGCGCTGACGACCTTGCCCGCCCGCGTGAGGCTGCGAGGCAGGTCGAGCAGCGGTCGGCGCAGGGCGGGCTGGTCCACGACGCCCCGCTCCGTCCCAACCGTGAGGGCGAAGCCGTGCCACGGGAACGCCTCGAACCCGGTGCTCGACTGCGGGGCGCTCGTGCGCTCACGGCCGACCACGTCGAGGACCGTGACTGTCGGGACGCCGTCACCCCAGGTGACGGTGCCGCGGTCCCGGAGCGACCACGCGGCGAACACGTCGCCGAAGGCCGACGGGACCCGCAGGTGCGCGGGGGTGCCGAGCGGGCCGGTCGGGCTATCGCTGGCGCGGATCTCCTGCCCGACGAACTCGGTCACAGCCCCGGGGTCGCCTGCATCGGGCGCGCGTCGGCGACGAGCATGTCCCACGAGGGGTGTCCGTCCGGGTGACACATGACTCCTCCGCTCTGCCGCCGTCAGCGATGGTGCCAGACTGCCGCGCATGACACGACGACCCGCCACGGCCGTTTCCGCCCGCGCGTCGTCCCTGGTCACGGCAGCCCCCTGCGCTCTCGCTCTGCCGGCAAGGCGCTGAGGGCATGGGGATGTGGGGCCGCCTGCGCCCGCGGAGCCCACGGCAGCCGGAACTGCCGCCGCTGCCGGAGACCGTCACGAACCCCGCGCTCGAGTCGCTGATGGCGCGCGGCGCGCAGGGCGAGCCCGTCGACCTCGCGGGTGCGCTGCTCGAGGCCACGCTCGTCATGCCCACGAGCGGGCCCGTCGTCGTGGATCTTCAGGACTTCGCCCCGTTGCTCTACGCGCGCGACCAGGTGCAGATGGTCGCGGTGTTCACGTCGCTGGACCGGGCACGGTCCGCGACCGACCTGGTGACGGGCGCCCTGGCGGTTCCCGGGCGCGGGCTGCTCCCGCTGGTGCCGGAGGCTTCGGCCTCGGGGTGAACCCGGGTCAGGAGCCCGGGTTCGAGCTGTCGCCGGAGCGCGTACGGACAGCATCGAGGCCGACTACGAGAACCCGCCCCCGATGGAGCCCGCGCCGGAGGCGTGGCGGGAGGACCTGCGCCGGTTCCCGCGGGATCCGGAGCACGTGCCCGACTGGCTCCGTGCGCGTGCGGCGCCGCCGACGCACCGGGTGTCCGGCGGTGCTCGGTGAGGTCGTAGCCCCCCCGCGACGCCGCGGATCGGGCGGCCGCCGCGACCGGGCCCGGCGGCTCCGCTCATGCTCCGGCCGCTGCGTCCACGGTCTACGCATGCTCAGAACGTCGTTCGACTTCGCCGAGCTACGCCGCGTACCCCGGGCTCAGTACACGACCCGCCCCGACGCGTCCTTGACCCCGGACTTCCGCCAGAAGTAGCTCCGCACCTGGTCCCGCCACTCCACGGCCGACGCCCGCTGCACCTCCAGCCGCTCCCGCACCCGCGCGTCGAACGCGGCCGGCACCGCCCCACCCACAAGGTCCGCCAACGAGTCCCACGAAGCCTCGACCGCGTCGAGCCCCTCGACCGCCTCGGAGCGCGAGTCGTAGATGTGCTGGATCACCGTCTTCCCCGACCGGAGCACGTGCGCGTACGGCACGTGGTGGAAGAACAGCAGCAGCTCGTCCGGGCAGGTTTCGACCGACTCGTACGTCTCCCGCCACGGCGACGGGAACTGCCCCGCGAACCCGGTCCCGGTCGCGACGGTGCGGTCGACGCCGATCCCGTCGCGGTCGGCGAAGTGGTACGTCCCCCAGCGCGAGTACTCGTACCCGTCGACGGACGGCCCGCCGTGGGTGCCCGGGTCGACCATGAACCCGACGCCCAGCGGCGCGGTGTACGCCTCGTACCGCGCCCATGAGCCGTCCATGACCTCGTGCAGCACCGATCGGATCCGCGCCAGGTCGTCGGCACCGGCCGAGGCGAACGTCAGCGCGATCCACTCGTCCAGCACGTCCTCGGCCGTGAGCGTCGAGTCCCACGCCAGTCGCCCGAACGCGTACAGGTTCGCCTGGGCCAGCGGGTGCCCGGTCCAGAACGCGTCGTCCCCGACGTTCGACACTGCGGCGACCCCACCCGCGGGCGACGACGCCCCCGATCCGCCGACGATCGACGCCACCGCCCGCGCACCGTCCAGCGGGAACCGCAGGTACTCCCGCCAGGCAGGCGCGAGGTAGCAGACGTGCCGCTGCTGCCCGGTGTACTCCTGCGTGACCTGGAGCTCGATCGCCAGCCGGGTGCGCGGCATCGCCGCCAGCACGGGGGAGAGCGGCTCGCGGACCTGGAAGTCCATCGGCCCGTGCTTGACCTGCAGCACGACGTTGTCCGCGAACGTGCCGTCGAGCGGCGCGAAGTGGTCGTACGACGCCCGCGCGCGGTCGGTGGTGCGGTCCCGCCAGTCCTGGTGGTGGTTGTAGACGAACGCCCGCCACAGAACGGTGCCGCCGTGCGGGCGGAGGGCCGCGGCGAGCATGTTCGCGCCGTCGGCGTGGCTGCGGCCGTACGCGAACGGCCCGGGCTGGCCCTCGGAGTCGGCCTTGATGAGGAAGCCGCCGAAGTCCGGGACCGCCGCGTAGACGCGGTCCGCGGTCGACGCCCACCACGCGGCCACCCCGGGGTCCAGGGGGTCCGACGTCGCCAGGCCGCCCAGCCGCTGCGGCGACCCGAACGACACCGACAGGAAGATCCGGATCCCGAACGCCCGGAAGACGTCGGCGATGCGGGCGACGTCCGGCAGGCCGTCGGTCAGCAACCGGGCCTCGTGGGCGTGCACGTTGACGTTGTTGATGCCGACCGCCTCGACGCCGGTCGCGGCGAGCAGCCGGGCGTAGTCGCGGACCGGGCTGAGGTCCGCGCGGACCTCGCCGTCGGCGTAGAAGATCGAGCCTCCGGCGTAGCCGCGCTCGATCTGGCCCATCACCGGGTGCACGGTCATGTTGTCCCAGTGGTCGAGCATGCGGAGCGGCTGCTCGGGTGCGCTCGTCGTCGCCCCTGGCATCGCGTCGCGGCCGAGCATCCGCCCCACCGCCTCCTCGCGAGCCAGCGCGTACAGCCCGCGCAGGGTGGCCGGTCCGTCGGCGCCGAGCAGCACCGTGCGGTCGCCGGTCCGGACGATCGCGTGGCCCCCGGCGGGGACCTGGGGCAGGGCGTCGAGGCCGATCGACGACGGCGACGCGACCGCCTCGACCGGCGCGACGACCAGCCGCGCCTCGGCGGCGGCCGTGCCTGAGGCGGTGGCCGACAGCTCCGAGCGGACCGTGTCGAGGCACGGCCCGGCGCCGAGGACGGCGGACGGCTGCGCGCGCAGCGGGGCCAGGGCCGCGTCGGGCAGCCAGGCGGGGTGGACGGTGACGGCGACGGCGTTGTCGGGGGTCATGGCTCCGGTGGGGGTCGAGCGATCAGGACGGTCCCCGCGCCGGTGCGGCGACCAGCGGCGGGACGAGGAGGGTGGCGAGCGTGGGCTCCCACAGCGGTGCGGTGTGCCAGCGGGCGGAGAGCGCGCCGTCGGGGGCGCGGGTGACCAGCAGCCGGTGCGGGGACGCGGTCGCGACGAGGTGGGCGCGCACGGTCCCGTCGGGCAGCCGCTCGGCGCGCGCCGCGACGGGGACGACGCCGTCCGGGACGGGGTCGCTCGGGGCGCCCGACGCGACGTCGCCGGGGCGGAGCGCGAGGGACCCGCGGCTCCACGCGTCCGGGCGCAGGTCGACGACGCCGCCGGGCTGGCCGTCGCTGGCCGGGATCGTCAGCCGCCACGCGGCGGGCCCGGCGTCGGGACCGGCGTCGTCCAGCGTCCACCCCGCGACGTCGAGCGCGGGGGCGTCCGACGCGACGTACCGGTCGCGCGCCGCCCACGAGTCGCGCTCCGCGACGCCGCCGAGCAGCGCCGCGGCCGACGAGACCGCCCCGCCCGACGCGTCGCGCGCACCCGCACCCGCGGCCTCGGCCGGCCCCGACGCAGCCGCCGCCACCAGCCCCCACAGCACGTCGAGCACCCGCTGCGTGTCCATCGCCGACCCCTGGTACGCCACGACGACCCCGGACTCCGGCACGACGAGCGTGAACTGCCCGTACGCGCCGTCCATCCGGTACCCGTGCCGGCTGCGCCAGACCCCGTACCCGTACCCGAGCGCCCAGTCGTCGTGGGCGGTGTCGGGCTCGGGGCCCTGGTGGTCCTCGACGAACGTGTCGGCCGTCGGCACGAACGTCGTCGCCATCGCCTCGACCACGTCCGCGGGCAGCACCCGCGTCCCGTCCGGCGCGACGCCCCCGGCCGCCAGCGCCATCCCGAGCCGGGCCTGGTCGTCGACGGTGAGGTGCAGCCCCGAGAAGCCCTGCTCGACGCCGGCGAGCGGGCGCCACCACCGGGGCCCGATGCGGAGCGGGTCGAGCAGCCGCGGCCGCAGGTACCCGGTCGGCTGCTCCCCGGCGACGGCGTGCACGACGCGGCCGAGGGTGCAGGTCGCGGGGGAGGAGTACGCGAACCGCGTCCCGACGGGGAACTCCGGCGGCGTCGTCAGCAGGACGGCCGGGTCCGCCGGCATCACGGACGTCTGCTCGCGGCTGTGCCCTGTGGACATGGTGAGCAGGTGCCGCAGCGTGAACCCGTGCGGGTTCGGCAGGTCGAGGTGCCGGTCGACCGGGTCGGACAGCGCCAGCCGCCCCTCTGACTCGAGCAGCAGCACGGCCAGCGCGGTGACCGACTTGGAGACCGAGTACACGAGCCCGGCGTGCTCCGCGTCGTACGGCGCCCACGTCGCGCGCGCCAGGACGGTCCCGTGCCGGGCGACGACGAGCGCGTGCGGGTCGAGCTCGTCCAGCGCGTCGAGCGCCTCGCCGAACCCGATCACGACCGACCCCCCGCAGCAGGCGCCGCGGTCGACGCCCGGATCACCAGCTCCGTCACCAGCTCCACCCGCGTCGACGGCGGCTGCCCGCCCGCGGCGAGCGTCAGCAGCATCCGGGTCGCCATGGACGCCATCTCCCGCAGCGGCTGGTGCACGGTGGTCAGCCCGGGGTCGATCCACTGGCTGATCGGCAGGTCGTCGTACCCGACGACGGACAGGTCCTCCGGGACGCGCAGGCCGAGCTCGCGGGCGGCGCGCAGGACGCCGAGCGCCTGGTAGTCCGACCCGGCGAACACGGCGGTGGGCCGGTCGGGGCGGTCGAGCAGGTCGAGCCCGTGCCGGTAGCCGCTCTCGGCGTCGAACGCGCCCCACCGGATCAGCGCGGGGTCCCACGGCACGCCGACCTCGTCGTGCGCGCTGCGGAAGCCGTCGACCCGGGCGCGGGAGCACAGCATGTCGTCCGGCCCGGAGATCGCGGCGATCCGGCGGTGCCCGAGCGCGAGCAGGTGCCGGGTGCCGGACAGGCCGCCGTTCCAGTTGTTGGAGCCGACGGTGGGCACGCCGGCGGGCGGCTCGCCCTGGGTGTCGACGACGGCGAACGGGATGTTCCGCGACTCGAGCTGGTGCCGCTGCTTGGCGTCGAGCCCGGACAGCACGAGCAGCACGCCGAGCGGCCGGCGGGCCATGACGTCGTCGATCCACTCCTGCGGCGGGCGGTGCGAGCCGCCGAGCTCGGACAGCACGACGCCGACCCGCTCGGGGCCGCAGACCTGCTCGACGCCCTTGATGATCTCCTGCGCCCACAGGTTGTCGGCGGCGTGGAACACGAGGTCGAGCAGCCGGACGCCGTGGCCGGAGCCGCGTGTGGCGACGGGTTTGCGGTAGTCGTGCCGCTCGAGCGCCGCCTCGACGCGGGCGCGGGTCGCCTCCGAGACGTCGGTGCGGCCGTTCAGCACCTTCGACACGGTCGGGATCGACACGCCCACCTCGCTCGCGATGTCGGCGATCGTCGTGCGGCCTCTCGGCATGGTTCCCCTTCGAAACTGTCGCTGTCGAGCAGCTGGCCCCGACTGTAGCGCACGGACCGCACCCATCGGCAGGAACAGGGGTGTGGTTGACGGACATCGCCCGACGCCCCTACGGTGCGGGTGAAACGGTATCGGTCGGCGAAGCGCAACTTTCGAAACGCGAGCCCGACCGAACCCACGACGAAGTGGATGCCACATGAGCGACGCACCGCCTCCAGCCCGACGCCACCCGCGCCGGCCGGTCGTGGTCCCTGGCGCGGTGAGCGCATGACCGTCCAGGGCCCCGAGATCACCACGCCGGCACCCGTGCCCGCGGGGCCGGCCGGCCCGGCCGCGGAGATCACCCCGGCCGCCGACCCCGACGCCCGCGCCCGCCGCGGCCGCACCAGCCGCCGGACGCGCCGCGGCCGGATGGACGGCAAGATCCCCTGGCGCACGGCGCTGCGCAAGGACTGGCAGCTCTACTCGCTGGCCGTGCTGCCGCTGATCTTCTTCGCGGTGTTCCGGTACACGCCGATGCTCGGCAACGTCATCGCGTTCCGGAAGTTCCGCGCCGGCGGCAACATCTTCGGCGAGGAGTGGGTGGGCTTCCGCTACGTCGAGATGTTCCTGTCCGACCCGACGTTCTGGATGGTCTTCCGGAACACGCTCGTCATCGGGGCGCTCACGCTGCTGTTCTGCTTCCCGCTGCCGATCGTGCTGGCGCTGCTGCTGAACGAGCTGCGCTCGCGGGTGTTCAAGCGGTTCGTGCAGTCGGTGTCCTACCTGCCGCACTTCCTGTCGATCGTGATCATCGCCGGCATGCTGTTCCAGCTGCTCTCGCTGGAGGGCACGGTGAACCAGGTCGTCACGGCGCTGGGCGGGGACGCGGTGCCGTTCCTGCAACGCCCCGAGTGGTTCCGCGCGGTGTACGTGTCGAGCGAGGTCTGGCAGACCGTCGGCTGGGGCACGATCCTCTACCTCGCGGCGCTGACCACGGTCGACGAGAGCCTCTACGAAGCGGCGCGGATCGACGGCGCGAACCGTATGAAGCAGACCTGGCACATCACGCTGCCGGGCATCCGGCCGACGATGGTCACGCTGCTCATCCTCAACATCGGCACCTTCATGGCGGTCGGGTTCGAGAAGGTCCTGCTGCTCTACAACCCGCTGACCTATCCCACGGCCGACGTCATCTCGACGTACCTGTACCGGGTCGGCCTGGTGTCCAACAACTTCTCGTACGCGGCGGCCATCGGGCTGTTCGAGTCGATCATCGGCCTGACGCTGATCCTCTCCGCGAACGCGATCTCGAAGCGAGCGGTGGGAGCGAGCCTGTGGTGACGACCGTCGAGACCTCCGCGGGCCCGCTGCCCGCGCGCACCGGCAGCCTGCTGCGGGAGACCCGCGGGTACAAGGTGTTCCGGGCGTTCAACGTGGTGGCGCTGCTCGGCGTCGTCGCCGTGACGCTCTACCCGTTCCTCATGATCATCGCGCGGTCGTTCAGCTCGGACACCGCGATCCGGTCGGGCCAGGTGAACATCTGGCCGGTCGGGTTCAACCTCACGACGTACCAGCTCGTGATGAACGACGCGATGTTCTGGACCAACTACAAGAACACCGTGATCTACACCGTCGTCGCGACGGCCATCGCCCTGGTGCTCACCACCTGCTACGCCTACGTCATCTCGAAGCACCACCTGCGCGGGCGCTCGGTGCTCATCGGCATCGCGGTGTTCACGATGTTCTTCAACGGCGGCCTGATCCCGAACTACGTGCTCATCACGAGTCTCGGGCTGAAGAACTCGCTGTGGGCGATCGTGCTGCCGAACGCCATCAGCGTGTTCAACCTGCTGGTGATGAAGGCGTTCTTCGAGAACCTCCCGCTGGAGCTCGAGGAGGCCGCGCAGATCGACGGCCTCGGCACCTACCGGATCCTGTGGAAGATCGTCATCCCGCTGTCCAAGGCGGTGATCGCGACGATGCTGCTGTTCTACGCGGTCAGCTTCTGGAACTCCTGGTTCGCGGCCTTCCTCTACATGGACAAGTCCGAGCTGTTCCCGGTCACGGTCTACCTGCGGAACCTCATCGCCGGGTCGTCGACCGCGCAGTCCACGGGCGCCGCGGCCGCCGACGTCGCGCAGGTCTCCGCGAACATCCAGTCCGTGACGATGGTGCTCACCGTCCTCCCGATCCTCTGCGTCTACCCGTTCGTCCAGAGGTACTTCGTCTCGGGGGTGATGCTCGGCTCCGTCAAGGGCTGACCCCCGCTCTTCCCCCTCCCGCGACCAACGACGATGTTCGTCACGAAAGGAATGCCATGTCCCAGCGCACGCGGGCGCGCGGCCTCGCCGCCGCAGCCGCCCTCGCCCTGGCCCTGACCGCCTGCTCCGGCGGCTCCGACGGCGACGAGGAGACCTCGGGCCTCGACAACCGCACGGGGGCGATGGAGGACTACGCCGCCGGCGACCAGTTCACCGCGACGGAGCCGCTCACCTTCTCGATGCTGTTCTCCGACCACCCGAACTACCCGTCGCAGGACGACTGGCTGCTGTGGTCGGAGATCACCGACCGCACGAACGTCACGCTCGACCCGACGCTCGTGCCGATGTCCGACTACGAGCAGAAGCGCAGCCTGCTGATCGGCGCCGGCGACGCGCCGTCGATCATCGCGAAGACCTACCCGGGCCAGGAGGACGCGTTCGTGTCCTCGGGCGCGATCCTCGCGGTGTCCGACTACGTCGACCTGATGCCGAACTACCAGCAGAAGGTCGCCGACTGGGGCCTCGAGGACAACATCGACCAGCTCCGGCAGGCCGACGGCAAGTACTACGTGCTGCCCGGCCTGCACGAGGCGCCGTGGCAGGACTACACGATCGCGATGCGCACGGACGTGCTCGCCGACCTCGGCCTCGACGCCCCGACCTCCTGGGACGAGTTCCGCACCACCCTGGAGGCGATCAAGGAGGCCCGCCCGGGCGAGTACCCGTTCTCCGACCGGTTCTCCGAGACCTACCCGGGCGGCAACCTGCTCAACATGGCGGCGCTCGGCTTCGGCACCTCCGCCGGATGGGGCTACAACAACGCGACCTGGGACGGCGACGCCGAGGAGTTCGTCGCCACCGCCGCGATGCCCGAGTACAAGGAGATGGTCGAGTACTTCCACGACCTCGTCGCCGACGGCCTGATGGACCCCGAGAGCTTCACCCAGGACGACGACAGCGCGATCCAGAAGTTCGTCACCGGGAAGTCGGTGGCGATCGGCACCAACGCGCAGAGCGTCGTCAACGAGTACGAGCCCGGGCTCGCGACCAACGACCCCGACGCGACCGTCGCGAAGATCCCGTTCCCGTGCGGCCCGGTCGGCTGCGTGCTGAACCCGGTCACCCAGACCGAGAACGGCATCATGATCAACGCCGACGCGGCGGACTCGCCGAACTTCGTCGCGATGATGCAGTTCATCGACTGGCTGTTCTACTCGGACGAGGGCCAGGAGTTCACCAAGTGGGGCGTCGAGGGGACGACCTTCGAGAAGGCCGCCGACGGCACCCGCACCCTCGCCGCGGACGTCGACTACGTGGGCCTCAACCCGTCGGGCACGAAGCACCTGCAGAAGGACTTCGGGTTCGCGGGCGGCAACTTCGCCTACGGCGGCGCCACCGAGCTGCTGTGGTCGACGTTCTCCGACGCCGAGGTCGCGTTCCAGGAGTCGATCGCCGACTACGACATGATCGACCTCGCCCCGCCGGCCCCGCTCGACGAGGCCGAGAACGAGCAGCTGACGCTGATCGACACCACGCTCCGGGACGCGGTCTCGCAGGGCACGATCCAGTTCATCCTCGGCCAGCGCGACCTGTCCGAGTGGGACGCGTTCGTCGCCGACCTGGAGGGCAAGGGCGCGACGCAGTACGTCGACGTCGTCAACGGCGCGCGCGACCGCTACGTGGCCGACAACGGCTGAGCCCTCGCCGTCGTCCCGGGCGCCACTGCCCTCGCGCCCGGGACGGCGGCGAGCTTCGTCCCCACCCCCGACCGGAGAGCCACCATGACCAGCACCGGCGCACCCGCCGCCGTCGTCGTCCCGTCCGAGCCCGTCGGCACCCTGCCGCCCGCCTGGCGCGCCTGCGTCGGCACCGGCCGCACCCGCGAGGTGCTGCACGCCGACTACCGCGACTCGCTCGCGGTGGTGCAGGACGAGATCGGGTTCGGGGCCACCCGGGCGCACGGCATCCTGCACGACGACATGGGGCTGGTGCAGCCCTGGTCGCACGAGGGCCGGTCGGGGACCCGGTACGGGTTCGCCTACCTCGACCTGGTGGTGGACACCTGGCTGGACGCGGGCATGGCGCCGTTCCTCGAGCTCGGGTTCATGCCGGCCGCGCTGGCGTCCGGCGACCAGACGCAGTTCTGGTGGCGCGGCAACGTGACGCCGCCGCGGGACCACGACGCGTGGGCCGACTTGGTGCGCGCGCTGCTGCGGCACCTGGTCGACCGGTACGGGATCGAGACCGTCCGCACCTGGCCCGTCGAGGTGTGGAACGAGCCGAACCTGCCGTTCTTCTGGCAGGGCGCCGACGAGGCCGCCTACCACCGGCTGTACGACGCGACCGCGCGCGCCGTGAAGGACGTCGACGCCGATATCCCCGTCGGCGGGCCCGCGGTGTCGCCCGGCGCCGACGACTGGCTGCCGCGGTTCGCCGAGCACGTGGCCGACACCGGGGTGCCGTGCGACTTCGTCAGCAAGCACGCGTACACCTCGGGGCCGGCGCAGCACGTGCCGTTCGGGACCTACCAGACGCTGCGGCCGCCGCAGGACCTCCTCGACCAGTTCGCCACGCCGCGGTCGCTGCTGGCCGGGACCGCGCTGGCCGGGCTGCCGGTGCACATCACGGAGTTCTCCTCGTCGTACCGGCCGGACAACCCGATCCACGACACCGCGTACCAGGCCGCCTACCTCGCGCCGGTGCTCGCCGGCGGCGGCGACCTGGTCGACTCGTTCTCCTACTGGACGCTCTGCGACGTGTTCGAGGAGGTCGGCATCCCGACCGCGCCGCTGCACGGCGGGTTCGGCCTGCTCGGGCACCGCCAGCTGCGCAAGCCGGTGTTCCACCTGTACGCCTTCCTGGCCCGGCTCGGGTCTGCGGTGCTGGCCCGGGGGGCCGACCACCTCGTGACGCGGCACCCCGACGGGCGCGTGACGGCGCTGCTCTGGCAGCCGCTCGACGGCGCCGCCCCCGCCGAGGCGGGGCACCGGGTCCGGCTCGACCTGCCCGGCGCCGGCCCCGCGGTCGTCACCGAGCGGCACGTCGACGCCGAGCGGGGGAACGTGCGCACCGCCTGGCAGGCGATGGGCAGCCCGCTCGCGCCGGACCACCGGGCGCTCGCGGACCTGCACGACGCGTCGGTGCCGGCGCTGGCCGTGCGCCGGGTGTCGGCGTCCGCCGGGCGGTGGGTGGTCGACGTGGCGCTCGGGCGGCACGGGATCGCGCTGGTCGAGGTGGCCGGGGCGCCGGACCAGGCGCCGGCGTGGACGGACGACGCGCGGTTGCTGGGGGCTGCTGCGTCGCCGGGTGGGGCCGACGGCGCCGGGGGTGCGCGGTGAGCGCCGCCCGGGTCTGGACCGACGACGAGGTCGGGCGCGGCCCGCTGTCCCGCGGGGCCGCCGCCCTTTACCGGGTGCTCGTCCTCGAGGCGCTGCTCATCCTGACCACCCTGCCGACCGCCGTGCTCGTCGTGCTGCTCGACCGGTCCGCCGCCAACCTGCCGCTGTTCGCCGCCGCGCTGCTGCCCGTCGGGCCCGCGGTGGTCGCCGGGCTCGCCGCCGCGCGCGCCTGGGAGGTCGACCCGGACCTGTCGCCCGCGCGCGGGTTCTGGCGGGCGTACCGGCGCGACGCCCTCGGCACCCTCGCCTGGTGGGCGCCGCTGCTGGCCGTCCTCGCCGTGCTGGCGGTGAACGCCGCGCACGCCGAGGTCGTGCCCGGGGGCGCCGCGCTGCGCCCGGCGGGCCTGGTGCTCGCGGCGCTGCTCGTCGTCGTCGGCGGGCACCTGGCCGTGCTGCAGGCGCGGTTCGCGTTCCGGCTGCGGGACGCCGTGCGGATCGCGCTCGCCGAGATGGTGCCGCAGTGGCGGTTCAGCCTCGGCGTGCTGTGCCTGCTCCTGGTCGGCGCCGCGGTCACCGTGCTGGCGTTCGACGTGGTCACCGTGCTGCTCGCCTGGGCCGGCGTGCTGCTGCTGCACGCCATGGCCCGCCCGCTCGTCGCCGACGTCACCGAGAGGTTCACCGTCCATGTCTGACGCCACGCCGCTGCGCACCCCCGCGCCCGCACCGACCCCGGCGCGGCTGCCGCGCACCCCGTCGATCGCCTACGGCGGCGACTACAACCCCGAGCAGTGGGGCAAGGACGTCTGGGACGCCGACTACGCCGCGTTCGACGCCGCCCGGATCACCACCGTGACCCTCGGGGTGTTCAGCTGGTCGCTGACCCAGCCCGCCGAGGACACCTTCGACTTCACCGTGCTCGACGAGATCGTGCAGCGCGCCGCCGACGAGGGCCGCCAGGTCTGCCTCGCGACCGGCACCGGCGCGCTGTCGCCGTGGATCGCCCGGGCGTACCCGGAGGTGACGCGCGTCGACTTCGAGGGGCGCAAGCACCGGTACGGCCAGCGGCACAACGCGTGCTGGTCGTCCCCGGCGTTCCGGCGCCTCGCCGCGGGCATCGCGGGCCGGGTCGCCGAGCGGTACGCCGACCACCCCGCCGTCATCGCCTGGCACGTCGGCAACGAGTACGGCGGCGACGGCGGGGCCTGCTACTGCGACCTGTGTGCCGCCGAGTTCCGGCTCTGGCTGCGCGCCCGGTACGGCACGCTCGACGCGCTGAACGAGGCGTGGAACGCGACGTTCTGGTCGCACCGGTTCACCGACTGGGACGAGATCGAGCCGCCCAGCGCGCTCACCGAGCACTGGAAGGGTCGCGGGTACACGGCGTTCCAGGGCATCACGCTCGACTACTACCGGTTCAGCACCGACAACGCGATCCGCCAGTTCACCGAGGAGAAGGCCGCCATCCGCGCGCACTCGGACCTGCCGGTGACCACCAACTTCATGGGCTTCTTCCAGCCGCTCGACTACCACCGCTGGGCCCCGCACCTCGACTTCGCGTCCTGGGACAACTACCCGCCGCGCAGCGACGAGCCCTGGCGCACCGCGCTGACCCACGACCTGATGCGCGGGCTCAAGGACGGCGCGCCGTTCTGGCTGATGGAGCAGACCCCGACGGTCACCGCGTCCCGGGACGTCAACCCGGTCCGCCGGCCGGGGATCATGCGGCTGTGGTCCTGGCAGGCCGTCGCGCACGGGGCCGACTCGGTGCTGTTCTTCCAGATGCGGGCGTCCCGCGGTGCGTGCGAGATGACCCACGGGGCCGTCCTCGACCACTCCGGCCGGCTCGACACCCGGGCGTTCCGGGAGGTGGCGGGGCTGGGGGAGGAGCTCTCGCGGCTCGGTGATGTGCTGCTCGGTGCGCGGACGCCGGCGCGGACGGCGCTGCTGGTCGACTGGGACTCGTGGTGGGCGGTCGAGATGGCCGACGGGCCGAACCGGCTCGTGGAGTACCTGCCGACGCTGCTGGAGTGGGGTCGGGCGTTCTGGGACGCGGGCGCGCAGGTGGACGTCGTCCCGGTGACCGCCGACCTGTCGGGGTACGACGTGGTGGCGGCGCCGCTGCTGCACATGGTCAAGGGCGACCTGGCGTCGCGGCTCGCGGAGGTCGCCGCGCGCGGCGGGACCGTGCTGACCGGGTACCTGTCCGGGCGGGTCGACGAGGACGACCGGCGGTTCCTCGCCGACGTCCCCGGGCCGCTGGCGGGGCTCGCGGGGGTGCGGGTCGCGGAGACGGACGCGGCGGAGCCGGGGGTGGTGAACCCGGTGGCGTTCGTCGGGGCGGGGGCGCCGACCGTCGACGGGTCGATGGTCTTCGAGGTCCTCGTCCCCGAGGGCGCCGAGGTCATGGCCCGGTACGGCGCCGACTTCTACGCGGGCGAGCCGGCGGTGACCCGGAACCGGGTGCCGGTGCTGGGCGCTGCGGCCGGCGGCGCCGAGGGCCACGTCTGGTACCTCGGCACCGAGCTCGCCCAGGAGGGCCTGGCCCACGTCGTCCGAGCGGCGCTGGCCCGGCACGACCTGCTCGGCCCGTACGCCGACGTCCCGGGCCTGGAGCTCGCGACCCGCATCACGACGACCGGCGATCGCGTCGACCTGCTCCTGCACCACGGCACCGAGCCGGTGACGATCGAGGCGCACGCCGACGGCACAGACCTCCTGACGGACCGCAGGTGGACGGCGGGCGAGCGCGTGACGCTCGCCCCGGCGGCCGTGGTCGTCCTCCGCCGGAGCTGACGCCCGCCGCCCCGGGCCCCCTTCCGCCGAGACTGCATCTCGTGACTGTGCGACGGCGTCCGCGCACAGACGCGAGATGCAGTTTCGGCGAGGAGGGTCAGCGCGCGAGGGGGGTCAGCGCGCGAGGGCGGCGGAGTGCGCGAGGGACGCGCCGCGACGGGAGCCGCGCGCGTCAGGCGGCCAGGAACTCCAGGGCGCGGGCCTGGTCCAGGACCGCCGCGACCAGGGGCTCGTGGCCGCCCAGCCCGGCGTCCAGCCGGTCCAGGACCGCGCGGACCGACGTCGCGAGGTCGCCGTCCGCCAGGCCCGCCACCCGCTCCGGGCGCGCCTCCGTGACCGGACCGCCCTGCCCGCGCAGGTGCAGCGCCCACGCCGCGACCGTCGTGGCGGCCCCGGCCGGCACCCGCCCCGCCCGGCATTCGGCGACCAGCACCGGCGCCACCCGGACCGGCAGCTTTTCCGAGCCGTCGGCGGCGATCTGGCTGAGCAGGTGCTCGATCCGCGGGTTGCCGAACCGGTCGAGCAGCGCGCGCCGGTACGCGCCGACCTCGTCGGCGGGCAGGTCCAGGTGCCGGGCGGCCTCGTCCCACCACGTCTCGACCCAGCCGCGCAGCCGGCGGTCGGCGATCGCGTCCGCCACGGTCCGGTACCCGAGCGCGCCGCCCGCGTAGGCCAGCAGCGAGTGGGCGCCGTTGAGCAGCCAGAGCTTGCGCTGCTCGAACGGCAGCACGTCCTCGACGAGCTGCGCGCCCGCGTCGTCCCACGCCGGCCGGCCGCCGGGGAACTCCCCGGCGACGACCCACTCGGAGAACGGCTCGGTGACGACGGGGGCGGCGTCGGCGAGCCCGGTCGCGGCGCGGACGGCCTCGCGCCCGGCGTCGGTCGTGGCGGGCGTGATCCGGTCGACCATCGTGGTGCCGAACGCGACGTGGTCCCCGATCCACTCGGCGAGCGCCGGGTCGACGAGGTCGGCGAGCTCCAGCACCACCCGGCGCAGCGCGGCGCCGTTCTCGGGCAGGTTGTCGCAGGGCAGCAGCGTCATCGGCCCGGCCCCGGTCGCCCGGCGCAGCCGCAGACCTGCGACCACCCGGCCCGGGACCGTCCGCACCGGCCCGTGCCGGTCGGTGCGGAGCGCGGCCACGTCGGCCCGCACGTCGCCGCGGTCGGTGTCGAGCGCGCCGGACGCGGTCCGGACGTAGCCGGCCTCGGTCACGGTGAAGGTCGCGACCGCGACGGCGCGGTCCGCCCAGTAGCCCAGCCAGGCGTCGTGCTCGTCGCCGCCGTGCGCGGCCGACACGCTCGACACGACGCGGAACCGCTCGCCGTCGGCGGCCCGCGTGACCAGCGTGTACAGCCCGTCCTGCGGGGCCAGCGCCTCCGCCAGCGTGCGGGAGCGACCGGTGAAGGCGGCGATGCCCCAGCCCGCGGCGTCGGGGGCGTTGTCGGTGTACCAGGCCTGGTGGGCGCGGAAGAAGCCGCCCAGCCCCAGGTGCACGACGCGCACGGGCGCGGCGGGGCGGCCGTGGCCGGCGGCGCGGGACAGCCGCAGGCCGGTGGGGGTGGTCAGGCGGTGCTCGGGGAGGGTGATCACAGCCGGAACGACTCTCTCGGGATGGTGGTGACGAGGTCGACGGCGGTCTCGTGCGCCTCGTCGAGGGTCAGCCGGTGGTCGGTGACGAGCCGCGCCAGGTACGCGGCGTCCGCGCGCCGGCTCGCGTCGTGCCGGGCGGGGATGGACAGGTAGGCGCGGGTGTCGTCGACGAACCCGGAGGTCTTGGCGAACCCGGCCGTCTCGGTGACGGCCGCCCGGTACCGCTCCATCGCGTCGGGCGCGTCGAGGAACCACCACGGCGCCCCGACGTAGAGCGACGGGTAGAAGCCGGCCAGCGGCGCGAGCTCGCGGGAGAACGTCGTCTCGTCGATCGTGAACACGACCAGCCGGAACCGCGGGTGCGTGCCGAAGGCGTGCAGCACCGGGCGCAGCGCGTCGGTGAACTCGACGGTCACGGGGATGTCGGCGCCGATGTCGGTGCCGAGGCGCTCGCGGGACGGCGCGTGGTGGTCGCGGCGGACGCCCGGGTGCAGCGTCATCACGAGGCCGTCCTCGCTCGACATCCGCGCCATCTCGAACAGCAGGCCCCGGCGCAGCGCCTCGGCCTCCACGGCGGTCGCGGTCCCGGCCCGGGCCGCGGCGTACAGCCGCTCGCCGTCGGCCGGGTCGAGGGGGGCCATCGCCGCGTCCCGGTGGCCGTGGTCGGACGACACCGCGCCGCGCGCCGCGAAGTGCGCGCGCCGCCGCTCCATCGCGTCGACCCAGCCCGCGAGCGTGCCGGTGTCGGTCCCGGCGACCTCGCCCAGCGCGTCGACGCGGTCGGCCCAGCCCGGGGTGCCGGCCTCCAGGTACCGGTCGGGGCGGAACGTCGGGACGACCCGGCCGTGCCAGGTCGGGTCGGCGCGCAGCGCGGCGTGGTGCGCAAGGTCGTCGCAGGGGTCGTCCGTCGTGGCGAGCACGTCGAGCCCGAACCGGTCGTACAGCGCCCGGGGCCGGAACCGCGTCTCGGCGACCCGGGCGGCGATCGCGTCGTACAGGTCGTCGGCGGTGGCCTCGGACGGCACCAGGTCGACGCCGAGCACCTCGACCAGCACCTGCTCCAGCCAGAGCTTTACCGGCGTGCCGCGGAACGTCGGCCAGTGCCGGCACAGCAGCCGGAACGCGGCCCGGGACTGCGCGGCCGTCGGGTCGGCCACCCCGACGCCGAGGTCCTCGAGCGGCACGCCGCGCGCGTGCAGCAGGCGGGTCAGGTAGTGGTCGGGCGTGATGAGCAGCGCGGTCGGGTCGGGGAACGCGGTGTCCTCGGCCAGCCACCGGGCCGGCACGTGCCCGTGCGGGGACACGATCGGCAGGTCCCGCACCGCCGCGTAGAGCTCGCGGGCGACCGACCGCGTCGCCGGGTCCGCCGGCAGCAGCCGGTCGGGGTGTGGCGCGAGCCGGGGTGGGGCGACGGGGGTCGACAGCGCTGTCATGCGGCCATGGTTCGAGGCGGCGGGGCGGGGCTGCAAGCGGTTGCCATGAGTTGCCCCGGTGTCGGGCGGCGACCCGCGGCGGGCGCACGGCGACGCCCGCGGCGACCGTCCCGCCCGGCGGGCCGGCGTCAGCCCGCGCGTGCCGCCACGGCCCCCGACGACTCCCGCACCACCAGCCGCGCCGGGACCACGACGGGCTCCCCGCGGGACCGCGCGCCGTTCACCAGCGCGAGCAGGTTCCGCAGTCCGGTGGCGCCCATCGCCTGCAGCGGCGACGACACCGTGGTCAGCGCGGGGGAGACGATCTGGCCGATCAGCACGTCGTCGAACCCGACCACGCTCACGTCCTGGGGCACCCGCAGCCCGGCCTGCTGCAGCCCGCGGATGACCCCGACCGCCATGAGCGCGTTGAACACCAGCACCCCGGACGCCCGCGAGCCGCCGAGCGCCAGCGCCGCCTCGAACCCGCCCGCGAACGTCGGCTCGAACGGCCCGAGCCGCCGGCCGGTGATGTCGAGCTCCTGGCACGCGTCGCTGAACGCCCGCCACCGCGCGCCGTTCGGCCAGGACGCATCGGGGCCGGCGACGTAGACGAGGTCGCGGTGCCCGGCCTCGCCGAGGTGCTCGACGGCGCGCCGCGCGCCCCGCTGCTCGTCCGCCACGACGCACGGCACGTCGGCGAGCCCGCGGTTCATCACGACCAGCGGCCGCTGCTTGGCGACGCCGCGGATCGCCGCGTCCGACATCCGCGACGACGTGAGCAGCACACCCTCGACCATCGGCAGGATGCGCTCCGCGGTCTCCCGCTCGATCCCGGCGTCCTCCCGGGTGTCCTCGACCAGCACCCCGTACCCGGCCGCGGACGCCGCGACCTGCGCGCCGCGCAGCAGCTCGGCGTAGATGGGGTTGGCCAGGTCGGACACCAGGACCGCGATCATCCGGGTCCGGGCGGTCGACAGCGCCTGGGCGACGGGGTTCGCCCGGTAGCCGATCGCCGCGGCGGCTGCGCGCACCCGCTCCGCGGTCTGCGAGTTGACCCGGCCCGGCCGCGCGAACGTCCGGGACACCGTCGAGGCCGCGACGCCGGCCGCCTGCGCGACGTCGTAGATCGTCGGCGCGCGGGTCGCCCGCGGCTCGCTGCCCCCGTCGGCCTCCACCATGCCGCGATCGTAGGGTGCGGCTACGCCGCCGGGAGCAGCGAGCGGACCGCCTGCTCGACCCCGCGCAGCTCCGCCAGCCCCTTGAGCCGGCCGATCAGCGAGTAGCCCGGGTAGGTCTCGCGGAACTGGTCGTCGAGCATCCGCTGCCCGTGGTCCGGCCGCATCGGCAGCCGCGGCCCGCCCTCGCGCTCGCGCCGGCGCTCCTCGGCAACCAGCGCCGCCATCACCGCGACCATGTCCGCGTCGCCGGCGACGTGCGGGGCCTCGTAGAAGCTCCGGCCGCCGTCCTGCAGCCGCACCGACCGCAGGTGCGCGAAGTAGATGCGGTCCGCGAACCGCCGGGTCATCGCGACCACGTCGTTGTCCGCGCGCGACCCGTAGGAGCCGATGCACATCGTCAGCCCGTTCGCGGGGGAGGGCGCCGCGTCGAGCAGGTGCTGCGCGTCCTCGGCGGTCGACACCACCCGCGGCAGCCCGAAGAGCGGGCGCGGCGGGTCGTCCGGGTGGATCGCCAGCCGCAGGCCTACCTCCTCGGCCACCGGCACGACCTCGCGCAGGAACGACGACAGGTTCGCGCGGAGCGCGTCGGCGTCCACGTCGTCGTAGGTGGCGAGGGCGGTGCGGAACTCGTCGAGCGTGTACCGCTCCTCCGAGCCGGGCAGCCCGAGCAGGATCGTGTCGACCAGCCGCTCCCGGGCCATGTCGTCCATCGCGTCCAGCACGGCGCGCGCCCGGGCGGTCTGCTCCGCGTCGTACTCGGCCGCCGCGCCGGGTCGGCGGAGCAGGAACAGGTCGAACGCGGCGAGCTGGTCGGCGTCGAACCGCAGCGCCCACGTCCCGTCCTCGAGCGGGTACCCGAGGTCCGTGCGCGACCAGTCCAGGACGGGCATGAAGTTGTAGCAGACCAGGTCGATCCCGCAGGCCGCGAGGTTCCGGATCGTCTGCTGGTACGCCGCGACCGCGCGGTCCCGCAGCGGGCCGCCGCGCTTGACGTCCTCGTGCACCGGGACGCTCTCGACGACCGACCACACCAGGCCCGCCGCCTCGATCTGCGCGCGCCGCGCCTCGATCGCCTCGACCGGCCAGACCTCGCCGTTCGGGACGTCGTGCAGGGCGGTGACCACGCCCGTCGCGCCGGTCTGGCGGACCTGCGCCAGGGTGATCGGGTCGCGGTCGCCGAACCAGCGCCAGGTGTGCTCCATCGCCGTCCCTCCCGGGGTGTGGGGCGGCGCCGGTGCCGCCCCGCGTGGTCAGCAGCGTCGTCGGGGCGGAGGGTGAGGGGCAACCGGTTGCCGGAAGTTGCTCGGCGCCCTGGGCAGCGCGTGCGTGCACGCACGTGGCCATGTCCGACAACCTCGCGGGCGTGCGTGGCGCCGATCACGAGGTCGGGTCGGCACCCTCCCGCACGACGAACGTGCGCATCCGGCTGTGCGGCGGGGCCGTCTGATCGATGCGACCCGCTTCCAGCAAGGTGTTGATCCGGCGGGTCGCCGTCCAGTAGCTGATCCGGAGCCGAGCGGCGATCGCCTTCGTGGTGACGTCTCCCGCCCGGATGGCCTGGACCACCGCCTCGAGCGAGCTGTCCTGGCGGGCACCGTCGGCAGGTCGGGATCCCGACGAGGACGACGGAGGTGGAGCGGCGTCGTCGAGTCCCGCGAAGAGCCCGGGCTCGTCGTCCACGTCCGCCAGCTCGTACGCCGCGTACCGACGTCCGCCGGTCTTCAGCGCGAGCCCGTGATGCACCAGGCCTCGGAGGGCTGCCGTCGCTGCGTGCGACTCGACTCCCCATGCGCGCAGCATCTCGTTCGAGACCGATCCCGTGTTGCGCATCAGAGCGAGCGCGATGTGCTGCTCGTCCGTCAGGTTCGCCGCTCCGAGGGCGCTGATCCACGCGACGGTATCTGGGTCGAGCAGGGCATGCTGCGGCACGGTGACGTGGACGTGCCCGGGGGTGACATCGAACGTCGGCGGGCTCATGCCGGCGCGCCGCAGCCGCTGCAGCACGTGGGCCAGCCCGGACCCGCGGTTCTCGCTCACCGGCATGCCGTCGGCTCCAGGCAGGTCGGCGAGGATGCGGGCGAGCGTCGCGTTGCGGGTCGAGGAGACCTCCTCGACTCCCAGCTGACTGGGGACGACGTCACCGAAGAGACCACCCGGACTCTTCACGACGAGGCGGTCCGGATAGAGCTCGACCTGGACCTGCATACCGCGCGCGCCGGAGGAGTAGTCACGATGCAGCAGCGCGTTCACCACCAGCTCACGGATGACGTCGACGGGGTAGTCGTAACGGTCCTCCCGTCCCGCACCCATGATGACGGCGGCCTTCCGCATGTTCTTCCGTGCTGCCGCGATCACGCCGTCCAGCATCTCCGGGATGGTGCCGTCGCAGGTGACGTTGTCGAGGAACCTCGTCCCGTCGGGCAATGTCTCACCCAGCGACAGGCCGGGGAGCGCGACGAACGAGACGAAGAGCTGCGGCAGGAACTGCTGCGGGTAGCTGCCCAGCGAGAGCAGGCCGGCAAGCGTCGGGCGGATCGTGCCGTCGTCCGCCGGACCCACGACACCGGTCCGCGTCAGCGCGACCTCGTCGGTCACATCGCGGAACGCGCGGTTCGGGAGCTGGCGGAGCCTGCGGAGAAAGGCTGCCACGGCGTCCGCGTCGAGGTCGGCCATCTGCGCTCCGACGACGAGCTCACGGTCGTCGACCGGCTGTGTCCGGTTGGACAGCAGCTGGGTCACCTCGTAGGAGGTGAGGTGCCGGTCGCCATCGCCGCTCCGGATGAAGGACCCGCCGTAGGGGCCTCTCCGGCGGATGTGACTGGGACGACGCAGCGGATCGAGTGCAGGCACCTCGAGGTAGACGAGCCGACCGTCCTCGAACGGCACGATCTCGATGTCGGCGCGGATCGGGGGTTCCATGTCCTCATGGCACAGACCGGCCAGTGCGTCCCTGATGCGCGCGGCGTCGAACCCGGCAGCCGGGACGAACCCATCGGACTCGGAGAGGCCGAGAAGCAGCACCCCTCCGGAGCCGTTCTGGAACGCCGACAGCGTCTCGCCGGTCGTCTTCGGGAGCCCGCCGACAGCGGCCTTCACTTCGATACCGGTCGGCTCCGCGCCCAGCCGTCTGAGCCGCTCGACCTGCGCCCGGACGGCGTCCTCATCCATGTTTTGCAGTTTGGCAAACCTGTCGCGCGAGTGCAAGACACTGCAAAACACCTCTGTCCCGCCGATGCGGTCGTCGCCGAACCCGGGTCCTTGTGATGCGTGATCGTGAGCGAAACCTGCAGATCGCGTCAGGTCCTTGCATAAACGCGGGTCGCGCCCCGAGGATGGCACGCATGACTCGCATCACGTTCCTGGGCGCCGGATCCGCCGTGTTCACCCGCCAGCTGCTCGTCGACATCCTGCGCTACGACGACCTCCCCGAGCTGGAGATCGCCCTGCAGGACATCGACCCCGACCGCCTCGCGATCGCCCGCGGCACCGCGGAGCACGTCGCGCAGCGCCTGGGCAAGCCGGTGCGCGTGACGGCGTCGCTCGACCGGCGCGAGATGCTCGAGGGTGCGACCGCGGTCGTCATCATGATCCAGGTCGGCGGCGTCGACGGGACGCGCAAGGACCTGGAGATCCCCGCCCGCTACGGGCTGCGGCAGACCATCGGCGACACCACCGGCGTCGGTGGCGTGTTCCGCGGGCTGCGGACCTTCCCGGTGATCTCCGAGATCGCCCGGGACGTGCGCGAGGTCTGCCCCGACGCC
>NZ_JAGXJG010000090.1:0-8152 GCF_019091725.1 Cellulomonas sp. GbtcB1
GGCGGGCGCGGGCTCCGCGGCGGCCGGGACCGCCTCCGCCGGCGCGGCGGGCGCGGGCGACGCCGCCTGCTCCGTGGGCGCGGGCGACGCGGCCTGCTCCGCCGGCGGCACCGCACCACGGCTCCAGCCGTCCCGCAGCGGGTCGGTCGGCAGCTCCCCGCCGTACCAGTCCTCGATGAGCGCCCGCGCGATCGACGTCCCCGGGGGCAGCACGACCGAACCGGACTCCACCTCGGCGCGCAGCGTCTCCCGGTCGAACCAGCGCGCGGCGCGCAGCTCGTCGCCGTCGACGGTGATCTCGGTGGACAGCGCCCGGGCGCGGAAGCCCAGCATCAGCGACGCGGGGAACGGCCACGGCTGGCTGCCCCGGTACTCGACCTCGCCGACGACGACGGCGGTCTCCTCGCGCGCCTCCCGGCGGATCGCGTGCTCGACGGACTCGCCCGGCTCGACGAAGCCCGCGAGCGTCGAGAACCGGTGCGTCGGCCACGCGGCCGAGTTCGCGAGCAGCAGCCGGTCGTCCTCGTCGACGACCGCCATGATCACGGCGGGGTCCGTCCGCGGGTAGTGGTCCGACCCGTCGACCGGGCAGCGGCGCACCCAGCCGCTCGACACCGGCTGGGTCTCGGCACCGCACCGCGGGCAGCGCGGGTAGCGGACGTGCCACTCGTAGAGCGCGACGGCGGCCGTCGCGAGGCCGGCGTCCCGCGCCGACAGCTCGCCGCCGACCTCGCGCAGCGCGGTCCACTCGTCGCCCGCGGGCAGCGCCGCGGTCCCGCCCTCGGGCACGTGGTGCGCCAGGTAGGCGGGGCCGTCGGGCCGGGTCTCGCCGGGCGCGACCCCGGGGACGCGGTCGGCGTCGTCGTAGCCGAGGAACGCCCACCGCTCCGCCAGCGACGAGCTGGGCGCCCGCAGCGCCGCCTCCTGCGGGGTGTAGAGCGCCAGGGCAGGGCGGCGGCCGCGGCGGCGGGTCACGACCCGGCCGCCGGAGACCAGTAGCACGCGGGTGGAGGCGTCGTCGAGCAGCGCGGGCAGCAGGTCCTCGTCACCGCGGAGGTCCGCGGCCCGGTCCGTGACCGTCCGCGACAGAGGGAGGTCGGAGGCGAACACGTCGCCACCGTACGCGTCGCGCGCGCCGGTCGCAGTCGACGGCCGACCGCAGGCCGTGCGACCCGCGCCACGTCCCCCGGGCGACCGCGCGGTGACACGCCCGGCGCCGCGCGGACCGGCCCCGGGCGCGCCGGGGTCCTACCCTGGGACGGTGCGTTCTCCCCTTGCTCTCGCCGCTCTCGCGACCGTCGCCGTCCCGGGCTTCGACGCCCGCGAGGTGCGGGCCGCCGCGGCCGCGGGGGACGACGACGTCGCCCTGGTGACCGACGGGCAGCGCCGGCACTGGGTGGTGCGCGCGCCGCGGAACGCCGCCGCGGGAGCCGCGCTCGAGGCCGAGCTGGTGCTGCTCGGCGCGCTCGGGGACCACGTCGACGCCGGGAAGCTGCCGTTCGACGTGCCGCGGGTCGCGGGCGCCGCGCCGCTCGAGGAGGGCGGCCGCGTGGTCGTGCACCGCGAGCTGCCGGGCCGCCCGGTCGACCTGGAGCGCGTCGCCCCCGGCCCCGGGATCGCCGCCTCGCTCGGCCGGTCCATCGCGGCGCTGCACGAGCTGCCCGTGGCGCTCGTCGAGGACGCGGGGCTGCCGGTGTACGACGCGGCCGCCTACCGCGCACGCCGGCTCGCGGAGGTCGACGAGGCCGCCCGCACCGGCCGGGTGCCCGCCACGCTGCTGCGGCGCTGGGAAGAGCGGCTGGAGGACGTCGCGGTGTGGAAGTTCGCGCCCGTCGTCGTGCACGGCGACCTGTCGGCCGACCACGTGCTCGTCGCCGACGGCGCGGTCACCGGCGTGACGTCCTGGGGCGAGGCCAAGGTGGCCGACCCCGCGGACGACCTCGCGTGGCTGCTCGTCGCCGCGCCGCAGGACTCGGTCGACTCGATCATGGAGGCGTACCAGCTGCGCCGCACCGAGCTCACCGACCCGCACCTCGCGGACCGCGCGCTGCTCGCGGGCGAGCTCGCGCTGGCGCGCTGGCTGCTCTACGGGGTGCGGTCCGGCGACGACGAGGTGGTCGCGGACGCGGTCCAGATGCTTGACGAGCTGGACGAGCAGACCCGCGACGTCGCGGAGCCGGGCGCGGCCCCGCTCTGACGCCGGCTCCGGCGGCGGCGCGGCGCAGTGCGCGTGCGCGTGAGGTGTGAGGTGTGAGGTCGTCACTTCCGCCCGAGGTCGCCGGTTGCGCCACCCCTCCGGCGGCCGGAACCGACGACCTCGGCCGGCGCCGGCCGGGCGAGGTCGTCACCTGTTTCCGCCGACCTCGCGCGGCCCGGCCGCGGCACGCCCCGCGCGGCGCGTCAGGTCCGCGGGCCGTCCGTGGCCGCGAGGAGCAGGCGCTCGATCTCGTCCGCACCCAGCAGGCGCGCCGGGCGGACCGTGCGGCTCGCGCCGACGTAGCAGAAGGCCGCGCTCACCCGGTCGAGCGGGGTGCCCGTCCACCGGGACCACGCGAGCCGGTAGACCGCGAGCTGCAGCTCACGCACCGCCGTGGCGTCCGGGTCTGTCGGCGGGGCACCGGTCTTCCAGTCGACGACGACCACCGCGTCCCGGTCGCCCGGGCGGTCGGGGTCGCGGAACACCGCGTCGATCCGGGAGCGCAGCACGTAGCCGGCGACGGTCGTCTCGACGTCGACCTCGACCGCGACCGGCTCCAGCGCGGCCCAGGGGGTCGCGAGGAACGCGGCGCGCAGCGCGGCCTCGTCGGCGTCGACCGGGACGGAGTCGTCGTCGGCGCCGGGCAGGTCGTCGAGGTCGACCAGCGCCGGCGACCCGAAGAACCCCTCGACCCACGCGTGGAACTGGGTGCCGCGCCGGGCCTGCGGCGACGGGCGGTTCGGCACCGGCCGGCGCAGCGCCCGGGCGAACTCGCCGCTGTCGGCGGCCAGCCGGACCACGGCGGACGCGGACAGGTGCGCGGGCAGCTCGACCTCCGGCCGCGGCCGGGACTCCAGCGCGCGCTCGGCGAGCAGCAGGTCGACCGTGCGGTCCCACGCCGTCCGGCGCGCCGCGCCGTCGCCGCCCGCTCCGCCGTCGCCGCCCGTCGCGCCCCCTGCGGCCGCCGCGCGTTCGTCCAGAGCCGCCCGCACCGCCGCCGCGGCCGCCTCGACCGCGGCTCGCCGCACCGGGCCGCCCTCGGCCTCGCCGCCGAACGGGTCGGCCGGCCACACCGCGCCCGCCGCCTCCTGCGTCCGCGGGTTCTCCGTGCCCTCGTCGGGCAGGTCGGCCCAGCCGGCGACCCGCGCCAGCCCGGCGTCGACCACCTCGGTGAGGAACAGCGACGGCGGCCGCACCCGCAACCCGTCGCCCCACCACGCGCCGGTCAGCAGCAGCGCGGCGCGCGCCCGGGTGAACGCCACGTAGGCGAGCCGGCGCTCCTCGGCGACCTGGTGGTCACCCGCGTCCAGCAGGAACTGCTTGCGCCGCTCCTCCAGGTCCTTCGGGTCCGCGGCGCCGGCGTAGGCGAGGTCGGGCAGGTCGTGCCGGTCGCCGCGCAGCGGGTACGGCAGCTCGCCCAGGCCGGTGAGCCAGGCGGAGTCGGTCGGGCCGTTCGGGCCCTGGGTGCGGGTCGCGGGCAGCCCGCCGTCGACCAGGCCGGCCACGGCGACCGCGTCCCACTCCAGCCCCTTGGCCGCGTGCACCGTGATGAGCTGGACGGCGTCGGGGTCCGGCTCGGCGACCGGCATGTCGAGGCCGTGCTCG
Organism: Cellulomonas sp. GbtcB1; assembly: GCF_019091725.1. NCBI lineage: Bacteria > Bacillati > Actinomycetota > Actinomycetes > Micrococcales > Cellulomonadaceae > Cellulomonas > Cellulomonas sp. GbtcB1. Next base: position 3,803 of record NZ_JAGXJG010000090.1, read on the forward strand.
TGCGCGTCCGCCGACTCCAGCCAGGCGAGGAACCCGCCGAGGGTCGGGTCGTCGGTCGCGTCGGCGTACCGGACCGCGACCTCGCGGAACGCGTCGAGGTGCGCGCGGGCCCGGCCCGGGGCGACGCCCGCGCGGGACGCGACCTCGATGTCCAGGCCCCACAGCCGCTCGGCGTGCGCGACCAGCTCCGGGAGCGACAGGTAGGTGTGCTGCCGGACCGCGCGCAGCACCTCGCCGACGGCCGTGACCCGGGCCAGTCCGGTCGGGGTGAGGCCACGGCCGGACGGGCTCCGCCAGCCGGGCGGGGGCGGGGAGTCGACCGCGTCGACGATGCTGCGCTCGTCCACGACGTCGGCCACGACCGGGGCGGGCTCGGCGGCGCCCGACGCCCCCGCCGCCGACGCCGCCCGGTCCCGCGCCACGGCCACGGCCGCCCGCGCGTCGAGCCCCCGCGCCAGGTGCGCCGACCAGTCCGCGAGCGCGTGCAGGTCAGCCGCACCGAGCATCGTCCGCGCCCCGGTGAGCAGCCGCATGAGCGCGTCCCCGCGGGACGGGTCGTGCGCCGCCTGCAGGAGCGCCACGACGTCGACCACCTCGGGCGTGTTGAGCAGCCCGCCGAGGCCGACGACCTCCACCGGCAGGCCCGCGGCCCGCAGCGCCCGGTGCAGCACCGGGAACTGCGCGCGCTTGCGGCACAGCACCGCCGCCGTGACCCGCGCCCCGCCGGGCGCGGGCGCGCCGCCGTCGACGCCCGGGCCGCCCTCGGGCCGCCAGCGCGCGGCGACGAACTCGGCGACGGCCTGCGCCTCCTCCTCCAGCGTGGGCGCGAGGTGCGCGATCACCTCGCCGGCTCCCGCTCCGGGCCGGGCACCGAGCGTCGGCAGGGCCACGCGCGCCTTCTCCGGGCGGCGCAGGGGCGCGGCGACGTGGTTGGCGGCGTCGAGCACCGCGACGTCGTTCCGCCAGGAGGTCGACAGCGCGTAGACCGCCGCCGGCCGCCGGTCGCCGTCGGCGGCCACGTCCGGGAAGTCGGTCGGGAACCGCTCGAGCCCGCCCGCGCTCGCGCCCCGCCAGCCGTAGATCGACTGGTGCGGGTCGCCGACCGCCGTGACCGGGTGCCCGCCGCCGAACAGCTCCGAGAGCAGGACCAGCTGCGCGTAGGAGGTGTCCTGGTACTCGTCGAGCAGCACGACCCGGAACCGGGCCCGCTCCCCCGCGCCGACCTCGGGCACGTCCCGGGCCAGCCGGGCGGCGATCGCGACCTGGTCGCCGAAGTCGAGGGCGTCCACCGCGCGCTTCCGCTCCCGGTACGCCGCGACGAGGTCGAGCATCCGCTGCCGCTCGCGCAGCGACGCGACGAGCTCGCGCACCTTGGCGTACGGCTGCCGCGGCGGGGTGCCGGGCGGGGTCGCCTCGATGTCGTCGACGATCCCCTCGATGCGGCGGCGCGCCTCGTCGGCGTCGATCAGGTGCTCGTCCAGCGCGCCCGACAGGGTCAGCACCGCCTCGACCACGGTCGACACGGCGGCGGACGAGTCGAGGTCGGCGGTCCACGACTCGACGACCTCGCTCGCCAGCTGCCACTGCGCTGCCTCGCCGAGCAGCCGCGCGGACGGCTCGACGCCGATCCGCAGGCCGTGGTCCCCGACCAGGGACGCCGCGTACGCGTTGTAGGTGGAGATGGTCGGCCGGGCGACGGTGAGCAGCGCCGCCCCGCCGTCGGCCGCGTCCTCGGCGACGGACAGCCCGGGCAGGTGCACGCCCTCGGCCGCCGCGGCGCGCGCGAGGTGCCGCAGGCGGCGGCGGACGCGCTCCGCGAGCTCGCCGGCGGCCTTGCGGGTGAACGTGAGACCGAGGACCTCCTCGGGCGCGACCAGCCCGTTCGCGAGCAGCCAGACGACGCGCGCGGACATGGTCTCGGTCTTGCCCGATCCCGCGCCCGCCACGACGAGCGCGGGGCTCAGGGGCGACTCGATGACCGCGACCTGCTCGTCGGTCGGCGGGTCGCGCCGCAGCAGCCGCGCGATGTCCAGGGCCGAGAGCGTCGCGGCGAGGGCCGGCGCGGTCACCCGACCACCTGCCCGCCCTCGTCGCGCAGCGGGCAGGACCGGCGCACTGGGCAGCGGTCGCACAGGGTGTTCGCGGTCGCGGCGAACGACGAGGCGGCCATCCGCTCCGCCACCTCCTCGATGTGGGTCCGCGCCCAGGACGGGTCGTCCGGGGCGTCCGGGCCGAGCGGGGGCTGCTCGCGCAGCGCGGCCTTGTTCTTGTTGACGTCCGACACGAAGACCAGCTGCGCCCCCGCGCTGACCGCCCCCGGGGTCAGGCCCTCGACCGCGCCGGCGTCCACGGCCAGCTGGTACGCGCCGAGCTGCGGGTTGGTGGTGGCCTCCTGCGCCGACGGCGCCGTCCGGCCGGTCTTCAGGTCGACGACCCGGACCGGCACCGGCGCGCCGTCGGCCCCGCCGTCGGGGTCAGCGGCCGGACCCGGCTCGGCCCGCTCCACCCTGTCCAGCGTCCCGCGGACGACCGCCCGGTCGAGCTCGAGCTCGAACCGCGCCTCGATCGCGAGCGGCTCGCCCGCCTTCTCCAGGTAGTCCGCGAGCCGCCCGACCATCGCCTCCGCGCGCCGCCGCTCCAGCGTCGCGGGCCAGCCGTGCCCGAGCCCGAGCTCCGGCCACCGCCGGTCGAGCTCCGCCATCAGCGCCTCCCGGCCGCCGCGCGGGTGGGTCTGCGCGAGCGCGTGCACGAGCGTGCCGAGCGACTGCCGCGCGCTGCTCGGCGCCGTGCCCCCCGCGGCCTCCAGCGCCCAGCGCAGCGTGCAGGTGCCGGCGGTCTCGATCCGCGACGGCGACACCGGCACCCGCTCGCCCGCGGCCCACAGCGGCGCGTCGCTCGACGGGTCGGCGAGGCCGTGCCACTCCGCGGGGTCGGCGCCCGGGACGCCCTCGTCGGCGAGGCGCGCGAGCACGGCGGCGGCGTCCGCGTCGGGGGCGCCCGCGCGCGCGGACTGCTCCAGCCGGCCGCGCAGCTGCGCCACCAGGCCGCGCAGGTCGAGCGGCGCGGGCGCAGCGGCCCGGCGGGGGTCGTCGTCCTCGTCGTTCGGCTCGACGAGGTCGAGGAACGGCGACGGCTGGTCGTCCTCGTCGGACACCGCGGTCACAAGCAGCACCCGCCGGGCGCGCGACACGGCGACGTGGAAGGAGCGCAGCTCGTCGGCGAGCACCGCGGCCCGGGCGGCGGCGCCGGCCTCGGCCACGGCGTGCGCGCCCGCGGGGGCGGCGTCCGCGCCGGCCGCCCGGCCCGCGCCGCGCCCGGCCAGCACGTCGACCAGCGCCTGCGACCCGAGCAGCGAGTCGCGCAGCCGCAGGTCGGGCCACACGCCCTCCTGCACGCCCGCGACCGCGACGACGTCCCACTCCCGGCCCGCGGCGCCGGCGGGCGTCAGCACGGACACGGCGTCCCGGCGGGCGCGCGCGGCGATCGTGTCGGACGGCAGCTCCTGGGCCTCGACCCACTCGAGGAACGCGGCCGCGCGGGCCTGCGGCGTCCGGTCGACGAAGGTCTCGGCGGCGCGGAACAGGGCCAGCACGGCGTCGAGGTCCCGGTCCGCGCGCGCCCCGCCCGGGCCGCCCGCGAGCGCCGACCGCCGCCACGGCTCGGCCAGGCCCGACGCGTCCCAGATCGCCCAGAGCACGGCCTGCGCGTCCGCGCCCGGCGCCGCGGCCGCCTCCCGGCCCGCCGCGAGGACGGTGGCGATCCGGGCGACGGGCCGGCGCACCACCGGCTGCAGCGCGGCCGCGGCCGCCGGGCTCAGCAGCACCTCGACCAGCAGCTCGTCGCTCGCGCGCCCGCCGCCGAGCGCCACCTCCTCCGCCCGCAGGCTGCGGCGCAGCCGGCGCAGGCCCACCGCGTCCATCCCGCCCAGCGGCGAGCAGCACAGCCGCGCAGCGAGCTCGGCGTCCAGGGCGGAGCCGCCGGCGTCCGGGCCCAGCGCGACGCGCAGGGCGTCGAGCAGCGGGCGCACCGCGGGCTCGTCGCGGAGCGGCACGTCGCTGCCGACGACCGCGACCGGCACCTGCGCGGAGCCGAGCGCGCGGCGCAGCGCGGTGACCTGGCCGCCGGACCGGGCGATCACGGCCATCTCGGCCCAGGGGGTGCCGTCCTCCAGGTGCGCGCGGCGCAGGGCGTGGGCGACCCAGGCGGCCTCCTGCGCCGGGCTGGGCAGCACCGCGGCCCGGAGCACGTCGCGCGGGACGGCGTCGTGGCCGGCCGACGACGCACCCGTGCCGCCCGGGGCCGGCGCGCGTCCCGCCTCGCCGCCCTGCGTCGGCACGCCCCCGGCCGGGC
>NZ_JAGXJG010000091.1:0-7756 GCF_019091725.1 Cellulomonas sp. GbtcB1
GTCACAGCCCCCGCCACCCCCCGGTCGCCCGGCCGGCGCGCTCCGACACCCCGCTCCCCACCAGCACCCCCGCCGCGATCGCCACGATCGTCAGCAGCGCGTTGAGGAAGTCCCCCAGGCCCGCCGCCGCGTCGGCCCCGACGATCTCGGTCACCCCCTCCAGCCCCAGCGCCCCGGGCACCAGCAACCAGAACGCCGGCAGGAACGTCACCGGCACCGGCGGCCCGCTCGGCCGCTGCTGGATCGCGTACGCCACCGGCAGCACCACGACCCCGGCCGCGAACGACGCCCCGAGCGGGTTCAGCACCAGCCCCGCCCCGGCCTGCACCCCGTACGCGACGCCGAGCACGGCCAGCAGCCACGGCAGCGAGCGCGGCGGCACCGCGGACGACAGGAACACCCCGAGCCCGAACACCGCCACCCCGACCCACGGCGCCCAGGCCCCGAGCGGCGCCTCCGGCTGCGGCGGCCCCGGCAGCCCGGCGAACTCCACCCCGAGCGCGATGCCGAACGTCAGCAGCAGCAGCCGCTCGAGCCCGTAGACCAGCCGCGCCGAGCCCGACAGCATCGACCCGGACGCCAGCTCGATCGTCGCCATCGTCAGCGCGGCACCGGGCAGCATCGTCACGAGGGTCGGGATCACGATGTCGAGGGGCGCCGACCCGAGCACGGGCTCGGAGAGCCGGAACACCAGCCAGGTGACGACGCCCGCGGTCAGCATCGGCAGCACGACGGCGACCGCGTGCGACCGCTCGCCCCACAGCGTCAGCACGCCGACCAGCACGCCGAGCACCAGGTACGCGGGCAGGGCCGACGCCGTCGGGTTGAGCAGCAGACCCAGGCCGAGCACCATCACGCTCGTCCCGGCGACCCGCAGCCAGGCCGGCAGCCGCGGGCGCGCGGTGAGCAGCGCCTGCAGCCGGCCGACGGCCTCGGCGACGCCGAGCTTCGCGTGCCGGATGTCGTCGATCAGCCGGTACAGCGCGTCGACCTGGTCGAGCCGCAGCGAGGCGTTGGGCGCGGGCGCGAAGTCGACGCGGGTGGAGTCGCCGGCCACGATCCGGACGAACACGCCGGTGGGCAGCACGAAGAACCGCACCCCCGACGCCGCGTAGACCGCCGCGACGTCGTCGAGGATCGCCGTCACCCGGTCCGCGGCGTCGCCGGCGCGCTGCATCGCGACGCCGAGCCGGCGCAGCAGGTCGAGCACGGCCTCGGGCGGCTGCTCGGGGACCTGCGGCGCCTCGGCGGGCAGCGGCGACAGCCGCCGGGCCAGGGCGGCCCTCGCCCGTGCGAGCCCTCGACGCGCCGGGTCGGCCACGTGACCAGGATGTCGACGACCGCCGGACGAGCGCTCACCCCCGCGGGGTGATCGGCGACGGGGGTCCGGCGGCCTACGGTCGAGCCACCGAGCCATCGGGCCGTCGCAGGGGCGCGGCCCGCCGGACGTGGGGGTCGACGATGGGCGATGCGACGGCGGGGACCGCCGCGGCGGGCACGACGGCACGGGGCGCGCGGAGCGTGCTGATCGCGACCTGCCTGTCCACCCTCGTGGTGAACGCGAACACCTCGGCGGTGAGCATCCTGCTCCCGGCGATCAGCGCGGACACCGGGACGTCCGTCGACACCCTGCAGTGGGCCGTCACCGGCTACTCGCTGGTCGGCGCGGCCGTCATCATCACGGCCGGGTCGCTGGGCGACGTCTTCGGGCGCAAGCGGGTGTTCCAGCTCGGCCTGCTGCTGTTCGTGCTGTCCTGCGTGCTCATCGCGCTGTCCCAGGACGGCACCGGCGTGATCGTCGGCCGGCTGATCCAGGGCGCAGCCGGGTCGACGATCCTGGCGTGCGGGCTGAGCCTGCTGTCGGTGGCGAGCGACGGCGAGGACCAGCTGCGGTCGGTGTCGCTGTGGGGCGCGGCCGCGGCGGTCGGGGCCGCGGCGGGGCCGCTGCTCGGCGGGGTGCTGGTGGACCTGACCGGGTGGCAGGGGCTGTTCTGGATCGACGCCGGCGTCGGCGTGGTCTGCATGCTGATGACGTACTTCACGGTCGCCGAGTCGAAGGACCCGGACCGGCCGCACTCGATCGACTACCTCGGGACCGTCCTGGTCGCCCTGACCCTCGCGCCGCTCATCCTCGGCGTGAGCAAGAGCGGCGACTGGGGCTGGCTGTCCGCGGCGACCATCGGCTGCCTGGCGATCAGCGTCGTCGCCGGCTGGCTGTTCGTCGTCGTCGAGAAGCGGGTGGCCGTGCCGCTGCTCGACCTGGCGCTGCTGCGGAACCGGATCCTGGTCGGCGCGACGCTGGCGATCCTCATCGGCGCGGGCACGATCAACGGCCTGATGTACCTGCTCAGCCTGTACTTCCAGGACCCGGCCGCGCTCGGGTTCTCGTCCTTCCAGGCCGGCCTCGCGACGCTGCCCGCGACCGTGGGCCTCGTGGTGGTCGCGCCGCTGGTGCCCCGGATGACGAAGCGGGTCGGCGGCCGGCAGGTGATCGGCGTCGGGTTCCTTCTGACGACGGCCGGGTTCGTGATCGTCGGGTTCGTGCAGGCCGGCTGGGGGTACGGGGCGTTCCTGCTGCCGCTGCTCGCGATCGCGGTCGGGATGGGCCTGTCGAACGGCCCGTCGTCGTCCGCCGCGACCGCCGTCGTCCCCGAGGAGCAGGTGGGCGCCGCATCCGGCGTGTCCAACATGGCCCGGTACGTCGGCGCCGCGGTGGCGACCGCGATCGCGGCCACCGTGTACGCGTCCGTGGGCGCGGACCGCACCGCCGCCGGGGCGTCCCCGTCCGACGCGCTGGCGTCCGGTCTCGCCGCGGCGGCGTGGGTCATGGCCGTGCTGAGCGCGCTCGGCATCCTGCTCGCCGTGGTCGCGATCCGGCGGCACCGCGCGGCGCAGGGCACCGTGCAGGACGCGGCCGCGGCCGCCGCGGCGCACCTCATCACCATCCCGACCTCGGCCGCCGGGGCGGCGCCCCGGCCCGCGGCCGGCCCCGCAGCCGGCCCCGCCGTCGGCGACCGCCCCGCGCCCACCTCCCCGGGAGACCCCTCGTGACCGACCCCGCCCCCTTCACCCGCGACGACTACGCCGCCCGCATGGCCCGGGTCGTCGCCGACGCCGGCGCGGCCGGCCTGGACGGCGTGCTCGTCACGCCCGGCCCCGACCTGGTCTGGCTCACCGGCTACCGGCCGACCGCGATCACCGAGCGGCTGACCCTGCTCGCGCTCACCGCCGACCGCGAGCCGACCCTGGTGGTGCCGGCGCTGGAGCGCCCGGACGCGGAGGGCGCCGCGGGGACCGCCGCCACCGCGGTCGTCGACTGGTCGGACGGCAGCGACCCGTACGCGGCCGCGAGCGCCGTGCTCCGCCCCGGCGCCCGGTACGCCGTGTCCGACAGCGCGTGGGCGCTGCACCTGCTCGGGCTGCAGGCCGCGCTGCCCGGGACCGGGTTCCACGCCGTCACCGACCGGCTGCCGATGCTGCGCGCGGTCAAGGACGCCGACGAGCTCGCGCGCCTCGCCGCCGCCGGGGCCGCCGCGGACGCGACGTACGAGGAGATCGTGCACGTGCGGTTCGCGGGCCGCCGGGAGACGGACGTCGCCGCCGACCTCGCCGACCTGCTGCGGCAGCACGGTCACGAGCAGGTGGACTTCACGGTCGTCGGCTCGGGGCCCAACGGCGCGAACCCGCACCACGAGGCCGGCTCCCGGGTCATCGAGGACGGCGACTGCGTGGTGCTCGACTTCGGCGGGCTGCTCGCCGGGTACGGCTCGGACACCAGCCGGACCGTCAGCGTCGGCGAGCCCTCGGCGGAGGTCCGCGAGGTGCACGAGCTGGTCCGGCTCGCGCAGCAGGCCGGGGTCGACGCGGTGCGGCCGGGGGTCGCGTGCCAGGAGATCGACCGGGCGGCGCGCGCTGTGATCGCGGACGCCGGGTACGGGGAGCGGTTCATCCACCGCACCGGGCACGGCATCGGCGTCACGACGCACGAGCCGCCCTACATGGTCGAGGGCGAGGAGCTGCCGCTCGTCCCGGGGATGTGCTTCTCCGTCGAGCCCGGGGTCTACCTGCCGGGCCGGTTCGGGGTGCGGATCGAGGACATCGTGACCGTCACCGCCGACGGTGTGCGGCGGCTGAACACGACGACGCGGGAGCTCCGCGTCGTGGAGTGAGGGGAGCACGACGTGGACCTGAGCGAGCGGGTGGCCGAGCAGATGCCGCGCGTCCGGGAGGAGCTCGCCGCGCTGGTGGCGATCCCCTCGGTCGCCGACCCGCGGCAGTTCCCGCCCGAGGCGTGCGCGGAGGCGGCGCGGTGGGTGGCGGACGCGTTCCGCGAGGTCGGGTTCGCGGACGTCGGACTGCACCGCACCGCCGACGGCAGCGACGCCGTCGTCGGCTCGCGACCCGCGGCGGACCCGGGCGCGCCGACCGTGCTGCTGTACGCCCACTACGACGTGCAGCCGCCGCTGGACGACGCCGCCTGGCGGACGCCGCCGTTCGAGCTGACCGAGGTCGGCGGGCGCTGGTACGGCCGCGGCGCCGCGGACTGCAAGGGCAACATCCTCATGCACCTGGCCGCGCTCCGGGCGCTCGGCGACGACGTCCCGGTCAATCTCCGGCTGGTGGTCGAGGGGTCCGAGGAGCAGGGCACCGGCGGGCTCGAGGACTTCGTGCCGAAGAACGCCGACCTGCTGCGGGCCGACGCCGTGCTGGTCTGCGACACCGGGAGCGCCGCCGTCGGGGTGCCCGCCGTGACGGTCAGCCTGCGCGGCATGGTCAACGTCGTGGTGCGGGTCGACGCGCTGCCGACCGAGCTGCACTCCGGGATGTTCGGTGGCCCGGCGCCCGACGCGCTGGCGGCGCTGGTCGCCGTCCTCGCGTCCCTGCGCGCCCCGGACGGCGACACCACCGTGCGGGGCCTCGACCACACCCAGACCTGGGACGGCGCGCCCTACGACCCCGACACGTTCCGCGCGGACGCCCAGGTCCGGACGGGCGAGGCGCTGCTCGGCTCCGGGACCGTCTCGGACATGCTCTGGGCCCGGCCCGCGCTGACCGTGCTCGGGATCGACTGCCCGCCGGTCGTCGGGTCGACGGCCGCGATCGTGCCGCGCGCCGCCGCCCGGCTGAACCTGCGCATCCCGCCGGGGACCGCGCCGGCCGACGCGCTCGCGGCGCTCACCGCGCACGTCACCGAGGCGGCGCCGTGGGGGGTGTCGGTGACGGTGGACGTGGAGGCGACGGGGTCGCCGTTCCGGGCCGCGACCGACGGGCCCGCGTACGACGCGATGCGCACGGCGATGCGGGAGGCGTTCGGGCGGGACATGGTGCTGCTCGGGCAGGGCGGGTCGATCCCGCTGTGCACGGTGTTCGCGTCGACGTACCCGGACGCGGAGATCCTGCTGATGGGGGTCGAGGAGCCGCAGGCGCTCATCCACGCGCCGAACGAGAGCGTCGACCCGGCGGAGATCGAGCGGCTGGCGACGGCGGAGGCGCTGTTCCTGACCCGGTACGCGGGGCGGGGCTAGCCGCAGGGTGACCGAGGTCCCTGGCGCGGGCCGCCTGCGTCCGATAGGGGGAAGCCCCTGCTCGCGGGTGCACCGGCCGACGTACGGTGACCGCACCCCCGCACGCCGCCGCGACCCGCCCGGGTCGGCCCCCGCGGCCTGCGACGACCCCGAACGGGACCCCGCCGCATGCGCCGCACCCCCGCCGCCGTGACCCTCGCGCTCGCCCTCGCGGCCGCGCCCGTGCTCGCCGCCACCCCCGCGGCGGCCGCGCCGCCGACCGCCACGGTCGTGGTCGCGGAGCCGTGGATCACGGCAGACGGCGCGTCGGTCGTGACCTTCACGTTCTCCGAGCCGGTCGTGGGATTCGGTGTCTCGGACGTGACGGTGCCCTCCGGCACGCTGTCCGGGCTGGCCACCTCGGACAACCAGGTGTACACCGCGATCTACACCCCCGCCCCCGGGGTCACGCACTACGCGGCGAGGCTGGTGCTCGACAACACCCGGCTCACCAACGCCGGGGGCGAGCCGGGGATCGGCACCACCGACTCGAACGCGTTCACTGTCGACACGCAGCGGCCCACCGCGGGTGTCACGGTCAGCGAGGCCGCCCTCCGGGCCGGGAGCACGGCGATCGTCACGCTGGAGTTCTCCGAGGCGGTCACCGGCGTCACCGCCACGGACCTCACGGTCGGCGCCGGCACCGTGTCCGGCCTCTCCAGCTCCGACGGCGGCCTGACGTGGACCGGCACGCTCACCCCTGCCGGCGACACCGAGGCGACGGGGGCGGTCGTCGCGCTGGACCTGGCCGGTGTCCAGGACCTGGCGGGCAACACCGGCGCGGGGACCACGTCCTCCGCGCCCTACGCCGTCGACACCCGCCGCCCGACGGCGACGGTCGGCCTCAGCGCGACGACGCTGGGCTCCGGCGGCTCGGCGACGCTCACCGTGGTCTTCTCGGAGCCGGTCCTCGGGTTCGACCTCGGCGACGTCACCGTGCGCGGCGGCACGGTGAGCGCCCTGACCACGGCCGACAACGTCACCTGGACCGCGACCCTCGTCCCGGCCGCCGGGACGAACGCGAGCGGCCAGGTCGTCACCGTCGACCTGGCGGGCGTCATGGACCAGGCGGGCAACGTCGGCTCGGGCACCGTCGACTCGCCCGCCTACACCGTCGACACCCTGGCCCCGGTCGGGGTCGTCACCGTCGACCGGGCCGTCGTCCGCGCGGGCGAGACGGCCACCGTGACGATGACGTTCTCCGAGCCCGTCCGCGGGGCGGGCGGCGCCGGCCCCGGGCTGTCGCTGGTCGCGGGCGGCGGCACGCTCACCGCGCCGACCTCGTCGGACGGGGGGCTGACCTGGACCTCGACGTTCACGCCCGACGCGGCCGCGCGCACCACCGCCGACCTGGCCCTGGATCTGACGACCGTCGTCGACGCGGCGGGCAACGCCGGCACCGGGAGCGCGGTCGCCCCGTCCCTCACCGTGCGGACGACGCGGCCGACCGCGACCGTCTCCGTCTCCGAGCCGGTGCTGACCACCACCACCGACGCCGTCCTCACGCTGACGTTCTCGGAGCCGGTCTTCGTCGGCCTGTGGCGGGCTCTCAGCACGCCCGGCGCCTCGGTGCCCGCGCTGACCTCGTCCGACGGCGGGGTCACCTGGACCGGCCGGCTCACGGGCGCGGCCGGCACCGAGTCCGGGCCCGCGGTGGTCACGCTCGACCTCGCGCAGCTCGTGAACGACGACGGCAACGCCGGGCTGGGCACGGCCACGTCGGGCGCGTACGCGGTGGACACCGTCCGACCGACGGCGACGCTCGCGCTCGCGGCGACCCGGGTGACCGGGCCGACGACGCTGACGATCACGTTCTCGGAGCCCGTGGCGACCCTCGCGCTGACCGACCTGGTCGCCGACGCGGGCACGCTGTCCGGCCTGGCGACCGCCGACGGCGGGCTGACCTGGACCGCGACCTACACGCCCGACGCCGGCGCGCAGGTGGGGGCGGCCACGATCCGGCTGGCGCTCTCCGGGGTGACGGACCTGGCGGGGAACGCGGGGGTCGCCGCGGCGCTGTCGGTGCCGTTCGCCGTCGAGGCGCCGGCCGCGCCCGGGACGCCCGTGCCCGCGGTCCCGGCGCCCGGGGCCCCGGTCGTGCCCGGCGTGCCCGCCGCCGTCCCGCCCGCGGGTGCGGCCGTCACGGCCCCGTCGGTCGCGAGCCCGGCCCGGACCCTCCCGCGCACCGGGTC
>NZ_JAGXJG010000092.1:0-7581 GCF_019091725.1 Cellulomonas sp. GbtcB1
GGGCCCGGCGCTCGCGGCGGCGGCCGCGGCGGGGGCGCGCGAGCCGGGGGTGTCGGCCTCGGTCGCGGCGCGGGTGGTCCGGGACGTCCCCGCGCGCTCGGCCGACGGCTCCGCGCGCGTCGACGTCGTGGTGGGGGAGCCCGACGACCTGGCCCGGCTCGCGGCGTCGCTGCCGGCCGGGGCAGCGGGTGCAGGGACCGCGGGCGCCGGGGCCGCCGGCGCCGAGGAGGTCACCGGCGAGGTCGTGCTGCGCTGGGAGGGCGAGGACCGCACGGTGCACGCGCTGCCCGGGCTCGCGCTGCCCCGGCCCTCCGCGGGTCGGGACGCGGCCCGTGCCGTGGTCGCGGTGGACGTCGCGGAGCTCGGCGGGGTGGACGCGACCCCGCCGGGCACCGTGTGGCTCGTGGGCCCCGGTGCCGAGGCGGCCGTCCGCGCGGCGCCGCCGCCGGGCGACGCGGAGGTCGCGACCCGGACCGCGGCCCTGCGGGCGCTGCGGGCCGACGTGCTGCCCCGCGCCCTCCTCGGTGCCGCGGGCGCGTCGGTGGCGCTGCTCCTCGCCTTCGTGGCGCTCGCCGTGCTGGTGTCCGCCACCGCAGGCGCCCCTGCGCGGCGCCGCGCCCTGGACACGCTGCGGACCGTGGGCCTCACGGACCGCGAGGCGCGCCGTGTGGCCGCCGGCGAGGTGCTGCCCGCGGCTGTGCTCGCGTCGGTGGCGGGGGCGGCGCTCGGGTGCGGGCTCGCGCCGCTGGTCGTGGGGCCGCTCGGGCTCGGGGCGACGACGGGGGCGGGGTCCGCGGGGTCGGTCGCGTGGGCGGCCGCGGCGCTGCCGGTGCTGGCCGGGCTGGTGGCGGGGACGGCGGTGCTGCGGGTCGAGCACGCGCGGCGGCGGACGCACCGGCTGGGCGAGGTGCTGCGCGCCGGCGGCTGACCCGGTGCGTCGGGTGGTCGGCCGGTGCCGTCGGGAGCTCCCCGGGAGCGCGCTCGCAGCGACCCTCACCCGGCACCCCCCACCGGGGAGGCCACCACCTACCGACCCGCGCGTGCAGCACCCAGCGGGTCCCGGGGACCACCCACGCCACCACTCAGCCGGGCGCGCGGCGCGGACCCTGGGAACCACGCGCCGCGACGGACCGGCCCCGCGGCCCGACCCGGGGGAGACGACCGTGCCGACACCGTCCCGACCGACCGCCGTGCTCGACGGAGCGGTCGACCCGCTCACCAAGGCCCGCCTGCTGGCGGCGCTCCTCGGCCGCCCGATGTCCGGTCCCGAGCTGGACCGGCGCTGCCGGGCCGACGGCGTCGCCGCGGCGGTGTCCGAGCTCGTCCTGGCGGGCTCGGTGCGCCGGACCCCGGACGGCGGCCTGGAGCTGGACCCCGGCCGGCGCTCCGCCGCGCTCGACGCGCTCGCGCGCGACCTGCGTGTCGGGAACCCGGCCGCCGCCGTCCCCCGGCCTCGCGGATGAGCACCCTCGCCGGGGTGTCCCCGCGGCGCGATCCGTCGGAGACTGGGGGCTGACCCCGCCCCGGACCAGGAGCCGCACCGTGACGACGCGCCCGCAGCACCGCAGCGGCCCGATGCCGGGCGCGCACGGCCGCCCGCGGCTGCGCCCGCGCCTCGCCCGGCCCGCGCAGGCGGTGTCCGTGGCGGTGCTCGGTGGTCTGCTCGCGGCGGTGGCGCTCCAGGACGTGCCGACGGGGGCCGGCCGCGCACCCGCCCCGCCGCGCGCCGAGGCGCAGGACCGGGTGGCGTCCGCGCCGCCCGCCGCGGCGGCCGCGGAGCCGACGACGGGCGCGTCGGCACCGGCCGTCCTGCCCGACCTCCGGCCGACCGGCGTCGCCGACCCCGGGTCCGTCCCGGCACCGCTCGCGCTGCCCGAGACCCCCGCGCCGCCCGCCGCGCTCGTGCCGCCCGCCCGTGCCGCCCTCGACCTCGGCCTGCACCCCGTCGACGACCCCGCGAGCCCGTGGGTGGTCGTCAACAAGGCCCTGCCCGTCGCGCCGGCCGGCTGGGCGCCGGCGACGCTCACGACCGTCGCCGGGTACCAGGTCCGCCCCGAGGTCGCCGGGCCGCTCGAGCAGATGCTCGCGGCCGCGTCCGCCGACGGGGTCGCGCTCACGCTGCGCAGCGCGTTCCGCTCGTACGACGACCAGGTCCGGGTGCACGCCGACCTCGTCGCTCGCGTCGGCCAGCAGCACGCCGAGGAGGTGAGCGCCCGCCCCGGGCACAGCGAGCACCAGACCGGCCTGGCGGTCGACGTCGGGAGCACGACCCGTCCCGACTGCGACTTCCAGGACTGCTTCGGCGACACCGCCGAGGGCCGGTGGGTCGCGGCCCGCGCGGGCGAGTTCGGGTTCGTCGTGCGGTACACCGCGGCGAACCGGGCCGTCACCGGGTACGCGCCCGAGGGCTGGCACCTGCGCTGGGTGGGGACGGAGCTCGTGGCGGAGCTGGAGCGCCGCGGGGTCACGACGCTCGAGGAGGTGTTCGGGCTGCCCGGCGGCCCGGACTACCCCTGAGCCCGTCCGGGCGCGCTCAGCGCGGGTCCTCCGGCGTGCTCGTCCCGCGGCCCTGCTGGCGCAGCCACTGCGAGTCGTCGTTGACGTAGGCGTAGTAGAGCCCGATCAGCAGCCCGCCGCCGATGAAGTTCCCGACCAGCGCGATCCCCACGTTCCCGGCCGCGGCGCCGAGGTCCAGCCCCTCCTGCAGGCCGACGACCGAGAACAGCACCGTGTTCGCGACCGAGTGCTCCAGGCCGAGGAACGCGAAGATGAACACCGACGTGATCATGACCAGGCACTTGGTCAGGTCGTCCTTGATCAGCCCGTTGTAGACGAGCAGCATCGCGACGTTGATGCAGAAGTTGCACAGCACCGCCCGCACCAGCAGGTCGAGCCAGCCGGACGGCCCGTCGGTGACGTACGCGAGCTTGTGCTCGACCGACGCGACCATCTCGTCCAGCGGTGCGCCGTCGGTGATCGTCGACAGGCGCAGCAGCACCGCGACGAACAGGCCGCCGGCGAGGTTGCCCAGGTAGCAGAGCCCGAGCATCCGCAGCGCCCGTGGCCAGCTGGTCCGGCGGTGGTAGGCCCCGATCGAGACGATCATCATGTTCGAGGTCAGCAGCTCGGACCGCGAGTAGTAGATGAACACGAGCGCCCAGCCGAACACCACCGACCCGACCAGCCGGCCGACCGGCCGGACCGAGCCGTCCCCGATGCCCCCGAACGCGCCGAGCACCGCGTAGTACGTGGCGTACAGCAGGCCGATGAGCACGCCGGCCATGGCCGCGCGCTGCAGGTACCGGCGGGCCAGGCCGCCGGACATCGTCGTCTTGGTCTCCAGCACCTCGAGGGCGGTGCTGATGAACTGCTTGCCCGGGAAGAGGGACTGCGGGTCGGCGGCGCTCACCGCGCACAGGCTGCCACACCGGAACCCCCCGGGTGAAGACCGGGCGCCGGGCTCATCACCGCAGGTGGGAGGCCCGATGACACAGGAGACCCGCGACGGACCGCGGGCGGGACGAAGGACCATGACGGCCACAGCGATCGACGCACCAACCGCACCACCCGCACCCCCCACGGACTGGGAGGCCGCGGTCGACGAGCTCGCCCTGCTGGCGGACTCCGACGCCGGGGCCTGCGTCCGCCGGGCGGAGGACCTCATCGCCGAGGCGGTCGCCAGTCGGGCCGGCGGGGCCGAGATGCGGCTCGCGTACTACGCCGCGGTCGCGCACCACGCGCTCGGGGAGGACCTCCGGGCGCTGGAGCGGGCGGTCCGTGCCGAGCACCTGGCCCGGGAGCGCGGAGCGCTGGTGTGGCAGTCGCGTGCGCTCGCCCGGCAGGGGCTGGTGCACCACGACCTCGGCCACACCGAGGACGCCGTGGACCTGCTCACCCGCGCCGCCGAGCTGCGCCGGGAGGCGGACGACGTCGCCGGCACCGCCGACGTGCTCACGATCCTGGGCTCGGTCTACACGTCGATGCCGCACTTCGCGCCGCAGGCTGCGGGCGTGCTCACCCAGGCGCGCCGCCTCTGGCTGACGGCGGGGGACCCGGATCGCGCGTCGATCGCGCTGGCGAACCTCGCGCGCACCTTCGTCGAGACCAGCCGCCGGCTCGCGGTGGACAACCCGCGGGGCGCCCGCGCGTCCGCCCGCCGCGCCCTCGGGCTGGCGCTGGAGGCCGTGGACGAGTCCGACGCCGCCGGCCTCGCCCGGACGGCGGTCGACGCGCGCCTCACCGCCGCGATCGCGCACCTGCTCGCGGGGGACCGGGAGGCCGCGGCGGGCGTGCTCGACGCGGCCGGCGCGATGCTCGCGCGGTTCCCGGCGGCGGGGCTGCAGCTGTCCCTGCACCGCATCCGCGCCGGGATGCTGCTGGACGGGGGCCTGCTGCCGGAGGCGGTGGCGGAGGCGCGCGAGGGCATGACCCTCTGCGACGCCCTGCGGCGGCCGGCGGAGCGGACCGAGCTGCTGCGGGTGCTCGCCGACGCGCACGAGGCGCTCGGCGACCCGGTGTCCGCGCTCGCCGCGCTCCGCGAGCTGCACGAGCTGACCGTGCGTCTCGGCGACGCGCAGGCCGAGCGCCGCGCCGCGCTGCTCGGCGCGCGGATGGAGGTCGAGCAGGCCGAGCGGCAGGCGGAGGCCGAGCGTCGGCGCTCGGAGGCGCTGGAGGAGCGGAACGCCCGGCTCGCGCACGAGGCGGCCCACGACGGGCTCACCGGCCTCGCCAACCGGCGTACCCTCGACAGCCAGCTGGACCTCTGGACGGCCGAGCGCGGTGCCTTCGCGGTGGCCCTGCTCGACGTGGACCACTTCAAGCGGGTCAACGACACCTACTCGCACCAGGTCGGCGACGCGGTGCTGGTGCGGGTGGCGGCCGCGCTCGAGCACGCGCTGCGCCGGGACGACCTGGCCGCGCGGTACGGCGGCGAGGAGTTCGCGCTGCTGCTGGACGGGCTCACGGGCAACCGGACCGTCGACGTGTGCGACCGGCTGCGCGAGACCGTGGCGAACCTGGAGTGGGACGACCTCATGCCGGGCGCGCGGCTCACCGTGAGCATCGGCGTGGCCGAGCGGATCCCGGGGGAGTCGGTCGCCGACCTGCTCGCCCGTGCCGACGCCGCCCTGTACCGGGCCAAGGCGGCCGGGCGCGACCGGGTGCGGGTGGCGGACCCAGCGGTCTGAGCCGCGGCGTGGTGCGGGCCCGCCCGGGTCAGCCCGCGGTGCCCCGGGCCGCCGCCGTCCGGGCGGCGTCCTCCACCCGCGCCCGGTACGCGGCCCACGCGTCGCCGTCGTGGAACGGCAGGTTCGGGTCGTCCGGTCGCGAGCCCACGGCGCCGTCGATCGTCTCGCGCAGGATGTCGGCGTGGCCCGCGTGCCGCGCCGTCTCCGCGACCACGTGGACGAGGACCCGGTGCAGCGTGACGTCCGCGCTCTCCGGCCGCCACCACGGGACGCGACCCGGCGCGTCGAGGGGCAGCGCCGCGATGGTGGCGTCGGCGTGCGCGGCCGAGAACGCGTGCAGCTCCCGGACCTCGTCGAGCGACTCGTCCGCCGGCACCCACAGGTCCGCGTTCGGCTCGGCGTCGTCCGCGAACCACGGCAGCGACCGGCCGTGCGGGCGGTCGAACACCTCGCCGAGGTAGTCGAGCTGGACGCTGGCCACGTGCTTGACGAGCCCGGCGACGTTCGTGCCGGTGGCCGTGAGAGGCCGGCGCGCGTCGTACTCGGAGAGCCCGTCGAGCTTCGACAGCAGGGAGTCGCGGTTCTCGCGCAGGTACCGGTGCAGCATCGCCTTGTCGTCCATGCGAGCAGTCTGCCGCCGGGGTCCGACACCCGGGGCCCGGGGGCGGTCACCCGGACGGCGCAGGCCTGCGCGCTCCGGGTGCGGGACGGACCCGGCGACCCGACACTGACGACGTGACCGACCGGCTGCTCCTGCTCCGCTCCCTGGCGGAGGCCGTCGCGCGCTCGGGGCCGGGCGCGGGCTCGGGCTTGTGCCCGCCGGCCGTGGAGCGGCTGTGCCGGGCGGCCGCGGACCTGCTCGGGGCGTCCGGCGCCGCGCTCACCTGCGCCCCCGCCGGCGCCGCCCGCTACACGGCGTGCGCGACGGACGACGTCGCGGCCCGGCTCGCGGAGATCGAGGACCTGGTGGGGGACGGCCCCGCCGTGCGCGCCGCGCGGCACGGCCGGACCGTCGGGACCGTGCTCGGCGCGGGCGCGGCCGGGCGCCCGGCCGACCTGCCGCCGGACGTCCCGGAGGTGCCGCCGGTGTTCGCCGTGCTCGCCGCGGACGTGGTGGACCCCGGCACGACGGTCGCCGTCCGCGCGTGGCCGGTCCGGGTGGACGGTCGGGCGGTGGCGGCCCTGACGGTGCACGGCCCGGCCGACGGCGGCCCGGCCGACGTCCTCGCGGACGGGCAGGTGCTGGCCGACGCGCTCGGGCCGTCGCTCGTCGGGCCCGCGGTGGCGAGCGCCCCCGCCCGGGCGCGCCGGCACCGGGCGGTCGGCATGCTCGTGGCCCAGACCGGCCTGGCGCCGGACGACGCGGCGGCGCTGCTGCAGGCGCGCGCGTGGGCGGAGGACGTGCCGGTCGCCGACCTCGAGGACGCCGTGCTCGGCCGGCGCGCGACCTTCGCGGGCGGCGACGCCGCCGACCCCGGCTCCGGTGTCACCCGGCAGGGCTAATCGATCGCAGTTCCGCGGGATGACGGGACGAATCGGGCATCTTGCCCCCGTCCCGCGTGCCACCATGTGCCTGCGCGCCGTCCGCGCGCGACCGGCGACGGGGCTCGGCGAGGAGCCCCGCACGTGCTGCCCAGGGGGACGGACGATGGCTGAGGTGTGTGCGGTGTGGCCGGGCGCGGAGCCCGCGCGCAGCGTGCTGGCGCTCCTGGACGACCTGGTCGGTCTCGTGACGGCGGGCACGGGCGGCGCCGCCGAGGGCGCCGTGCACGCCCACCGGCGCGGCGCCGACTGGCTGATCGCGTCCACCGGGGACCGCCTGACGCGCTCGGGCGCGGCGGTCGACCACGCGGGTCCGTGGCGCGAGGCGCTCGGCACCGGCGCGCCGCTGGTGCTGCCCGACCTGCGTGCGGAGGCCGCCGCGGTCGCCGAGCCGTGGCGGGCCGCCGCGCTGCGGGCCGGGTTCCGCGGCGTCCTCGCGCTGCCGGCGCCGCTGCAGCGGGGCGGCACCGCCGCCCTGACCCTCTACCTGGACGAGCCCGGCGCCTGCGGGCCCGAGGTGGTGCGCCGGGCCTGCGGGTTCGCGGGCGAGATGGCCTCGCTGATCGAGCTGCACAGCACGATCCCGGCGCGCGAGCCCGCGTTGTCCGAGGCCGAGGCGGCGCGCCGCACCCGGGCCTCCGTCGACCACGCCGTGGGCGTGCTCATGGAGGTCCGCGGGTGCGACGAGGACGAGGCGCGGCACGTGCTGGAGGTGCTGGGCGCCTCGCAGGGCCGGACGCTCGAGGCGGTGGCCGCGTCGGTGGTCCGGCACGCCGTGCGCCCCGGCCGCGGGGGTCTCGGCGGCGGCTCCGCGAAGGCGGCCCGGGGCGCCTGAGCCGCCGCCGCGCCCGAG
>NZ_JAGXJG010000093.1:0-7292 GCF_019091725.1 Cellulomonas sp. GbtcB1
TGGGCGGTGGCGGCCACCTCCGGGACGGCGGCGGTCGCGGCGGCCCGGGTGCGCCGGGGCGTCGGCAGCACGGCGGCGGCGAGCGCCCCGAGCGTCAGCGGCGCGGCCGGGGCGGCGGCCTCCTCGTCGGCGGCCTCCTCCTCGGCGACGGCGTCGAGCTCGGTCAGCATCGTGACGTTCTGCTCGCCGTAGCCGAGCAGCAGCCGGCGGTCGCCGACCGCGACGACGACGACGCCGGCGTGGCGGCCGAGCGCCTGGCGCCCGACCACCTCGACGGCCGGGCCCGCGGGCCGGCGACGGCCCTTGCCCCACCCGGCGCGGCGCGCGAGGACCCAGATCAGGCCGATCACGCACGCGAGCGCCAGGAGGACGCGCAGGCCCAGGACGACGGAGTCCATCAGATGGTGCCGTCCTCGCGCGCGATCTCGGTGATGCGGATGCCGAACTCCTCGTCGATCACGACGACCTCGCCGCGGGCGATGAGCCGGCCGTTCACCATGACGTCGGCGGGGCTGCCGGCGGCGCGGTCGAGCTCCAGGACGGCGCCCGGGGTCAGCTCCAGGACCTGGCGGACCGGCAGCTTGGTGCGGCCGAGCTCGGCGGTGAGCGTCATCTCGACGTCGTAGAGCACGTTGAGGCTGGCGCGCTGGGTGGGGACGCCCGGGACCTTGGCGGTCGGCTCGGTGCGCAGGCGCAGGCCGAACCAGGCCTGGACGCCCTCGTCGGTGCCGAGCGCGATCAGCTGCGCGTCGGCGGGCAGCGCGGCGGGGACCGTCTCGGTCCGGGCGGCCTCGAGCACGCCTGCGCCGAGCTCGGCGACGGCGGCCTCCAGGGCCGGGCGCAGCGCGGCGGCCAGGTCGAGCGGGCTGCCGTCGGGGGCGCCGGCGGCGAGCGCGTCGCGCACGGCCTCGTCGGCGACCAGCACCACGTCGGCGCTGTTCGGGCCGACGAACGAGGCGACGACCGCGAGCGCGTCGGCGTCCGGGCGCGCACCGGCGGGGGCCGGGGCCGGCACCAGCGGCGCGGCGGCCGGCAGCAGGCGCGCGGCGGCGGTGGCCGCGGCGAGGGCGACCGCGGCGTCCGTGGTCTCGGCGGTGGGGACGGCGTTCATCAGGGCTTCTCCTCGACGGTGACGACCATGCAGGCGAGGCGGGAACCGTTGTTCCCCGCGGCGGCTCGCGCGAGCACGACCCCGTCCACCACCACGTCGAGCGGCTGGGACGACGGGTGGGACAGGGGGACGACGTCGCCGACGGCCAGGCCGACGACGTCGCGGGGGCGGACGACGACCGGCGCGAACCGGACGGCGACCTCGACGGGCACGTCCTCGACGGCGGCCTCCAGGTCGAGCACCGCGAGCTCGTGGGCCCGCTGGTCCTCGACGGACCGGCTGCCGGCGCCGTCGGCCTGCCGCACGGCGGCCAGCAGCACCTCGGCGGGGAACATGACGGTGGCGACGTCCTCGCGCTCGCCGACCCGCATGAGGAACGTGGCGACCAGCACCGCGTCGGAGGCCGGCACGGCCTGCACGAACTGCGGGTTGTACTGGACGGAGCGCAGCGTGACGTCGAGCGGCGTCAGCGACGAGAAGGCGTAGCCGAGGTCGCCGAGGGCCGCGCCCATGACGCCGCGCAGCAGCGTCAGCTCGATCTCGGTGAGCTCGCGGTCCTCGCGCACGTCGCCCGTCCCGGGGCCGCCGAGCATGTAGTCGATCCAGACCATGGTGGCGCTGACCGGGACCTGCACGACGGCGGTCTGCCGGGTCTGCTCGATGGTGCACAGCATCATCGCCGTGGTGCCCGGGAGGCCGCGCACGTACTCGTCGTACGTCTGCAGGCTCAGCCCGTCGAGCGTCACCTGCGCCATCGCGCGCAGGCGGGCGGTGAGCTGGTTGCCCCACTGGCGGGCGAACGTCTCGAACGCCATCTCGAGCACGCGGGCGTGCTCGCGCGCCATCGTCATGGGGCGGCGGAAGTCGTAGGGCTCGGGCACGTGCGTGCGCCGCCGGGAGCGCGCGGGGGCCTGACCCGTGGTGTGGACCGTCACGCCCACCCTGATCGGCGCGCGACCGGGTGATGTGAGGGGTCGCGGCCGGACTTTCTCCGCCCTCGGCCCGTCGTGGGCCGGCGTGCTGCGGAGCGATGTGGCGCCCTCCGTGGCGCCGTGGTTCACCGGATCGGGTGACGCCCCTGGTCAGGGGCCCCGGAGGTCCGGTCGGACGGGACGCGCGTCGCCGCGCGCGCCGTCACTGGGTGACGTAGTTAGTCAGGAAGACGTCGTACACCTCCCCGTGGTAGAGCTCGTCGAGCTGGGTCTTGAACTCCGCCTTCAGCTCCTCGCGCTTGGCGGGGTCGCTGACCTCGGACACGCTCCGGCCGGAGAACAGGGCGATCGCCGCGTCGACGGCGGGGCCGGTCTCCGGGTCGCCGTGGCCCGCGGCCTCGACGGTGAACTGCAGCTCGAAGCCGAGCCGCAGGTAGTGGCCGTCGGCCAGGTTCAGGCTCACGGGCTCGACCGCGACCACCGCGCCCGGCTCGGGCTCCGGCTCCGCGGCCGGCTCGCCGCTCCCGCGACCGAGCAGCAGGTACGCCGCCGCCCCCGCCGCCACCAGGACGACCGCCCCGATGATGAGGAGCAGCTTCTTCTTGCCGCCCTTCTTCTTCTCCGGCTCCGCGGCGGGCGCCGGAGCCGGGGTCCCGCCGCCGATCTTCTGGCCGCCGCCGATCTTCTGACCGCCGCCGACCACGCGCTGCTCGATGGGCATCGCCCCTACCCTCCCGTCGTGCTTCCGGCTGCCACTGCGGGCAGCAGGGCGCGCACCGCCTCGGGTGCCGCGCTGAGAATGACCATGTCGACCCGCCGGTTGGCGGTCATCGCGTCCTCGCCGGTCCCCTGCACCAGGGGCCGGGTGTCGCCGTAGCCCACCGCCTGGATGCGGGTGCCCGGCATGCCGTCGCGCTCCACCAGGTACCGCAGCACCTGGGTGGCGCGGTCGGAGGAGAGCTCCCAGTTCGTCGCGTACCGCCCCGAGATCGGGATGGTGTTCGCGTGGCCCTCCACCGAGATCTGCTCCTGGAGGCCCACGAGCGTGGGCGCCGCCAGGTCCAGGACCTGCCCCGCGGTCGGGGTCAGCGTCGCCGACCCCTGCGCGAAGAACACGTCGTCCGCGACCAGCCCGAGCACCAGACCGCGCTCGTCCACCCGGAACCGGACCTGGTCCTGCAGGCCGGCGCCGGTCAGCGCCTGGAGGATGTGCTCGCGCACCTCGTCGAGGTGGGCCGCCTCGGCCTGGGCCGCCGCGAGCACGCTCGGGTCGACCTGGGTCGGGTCGGCAGAGGTCTGCGGCGCCGGGTCGGACGCCTGCAGGCCGAGGCCCTCGTCGGCGTCCACGATCCCGGAGGTGCCCGCGTCGGGCTGGTCCTCGGTGATCGAGAGCCCGTCCAGCGCGCCGTCCGTGCCGTCGAGGATCGACTGGTTCACCGACCCGTCGCCGAACCCGGCCGCCAGCGACGCCTTGAGGGCGACGTACTTCTCCTGGTCGACCTGGCTGATGGCGAACAGGACGATGAACAGCGCCATGAGCACGGTGATCATGTCCGAGTAGGACACGAGCCAGCGCTCGTGGTTGACGTGCTCCTCCTCGTGCCCCCCGCGCCGGCTGCGGCCGCGGCCGTGGCCGGAGCTCACGCGGCTTCCTTGGCCGCGGGCTCGTCCGGCAGCAGGCTGCGCAGCCGCTCACCCACCAGGCGCGGGTTGGCGCCGGCCTGGACGGCCAGCAGGCCCTCCAGCGTCACCTCCATCTGCGCGCACTCCAGGTCGGAGAACCGCTTGATGCGGGCACCGATCGGCAGCCAGACCACGTTGGCGGAGAGGATGCCCCAGAGGGTGGCGACGAACGCCGCGGCGATCGAGTGCCCGAGGGACGCCGGGTCCGACAGGTTCTCGAGCACGTGCACCAGCGAGATGACCGTGCCGATGATGCCGATGGTCGGCGCGTAGCCGCCCATGTCGGCGAAGTACTTGGACCAGACCTTCTCCTTGGTCCGCTTCGTCGCGATCTTGTCCTCGAGGATCATCCGCAGGTCGTCGGGGTCCGTGCCGTCGATCGCGGCCTGCAGGCCGCCGCGCAGGAACGGGTCGTCGATGTCCTTGGCCGCGTCCTCGAGCGCGAGCAGGCCCTCGCGCCGGGCGCGGTCCGCCAGGTCGACGAGGGTGTCGACCGTGGTCGTCGGGTCCGGGATCTTCTTGAGGAACGCGCGCGGCACCGCCTTGTAGGACTCGATGACGTCCTTCAGCGTGTGGCCGGCGATGCCGACGCCGATCGTGCCCAGCCACACGAGGATGAGCGGCGGGAGGAGGAAGATCGACATCGGGTCCGCCCCCTCCATGATGAGGGCGGTGAAGATCGCGCCGAAGGCGACGACCAGTCCGATGAAACCGGCGGGATCCATGTCAGCGGCTCCTCGGTCGCAGGGGAACGGGGTCGGCGAGCGGCTCGTCGCCGTCGTCCTCGGCCGGGGCCGGCGCGCCGCCGGCGGCGGTGTCGCGGACCAGCTCGACCGTGGGGGTCGGCGCGGCCTGGATCTCCTGGGCGCGGGCCAGGAGCTGCGCGCGGTGCTCGTTGACCCGCGCGATGACCTCGGCCATCGACTCGCGGACGATGTACTTCGTCCCGTCGATGAGGGTCAGGATGGTGTCGGGCGCGCTGTCGACGCGCTGGAGCAGGTCGGGGTTGACCCCGAACTGGGCCCCGTTGAGGCGCGTCACGATGATCACAGCGGTGTCCCGTCCCTGGTGGTGCGTGTGCGGCGTGGCGCCGCCGCGGCCCGTCCGTGTGCCGCTCCCCCTGCCCATCGGACACGGGGCCCGGTCGCTGAGGGGTTCTGCGCGGTTCGGAGGCTGGATTCCGGGGCCGTGCGGCCCGCGGTGGAGGCACGCTCCCGGCCCCGCCGACCGCGTGGGTCGGCAGGGCACGGGGCGGCGGTGCGCGTCAGCGCTTGAGGTTGACGAGCTCCTGCAGCACCTCGTCCGAGGTGGTGATCACGCGGGAGTTCGCCTGGAAACCACGCTGCGCGATGATCAGCTGCGTGAACTCCGTGGACAGGTCCACGTTGCTCATCTCGAGCGAGCCGGACGACATGGTGCCGCGGCCGCCGGTGCCGGCGGAGCCGATCTGCGGGTCGCCCGAGTTCACCGTGGTGGTGAACAGCGAGCCGCCCGCCTTCGACAGGCCGGAGGGGTTGGTGAACGACGCCATGGCGATCCGGCCGAGGTCCTGCTTGAGGCCGTTGCTGAACGCGCCGTTGATCGTGCCGTCCGAGCCGAGGGTGAACGACTCGAGGATGCCGGCGGCATAGCCGTCCTGCTTCTCCGCGGCGATCGTGTCGACGCCCGCCATGCCGGTGATGCCGGTCAGGTCGACGGTCACGCCGCCGAGCGCGAACGTGGTGTCGGCGAACGTCGGGTTGCCCGCGGCGTCGAAGGTGAGCGCCACGGAGCCCGTCGCCGGGTAGGTGGCGGTGCCGTCGGTCGCCGTCATGGACCAGCCGGTGGCGCCCTTGACGAACTCGAGCTCGACCTCGCGGGCGTTGCCCAGCGCGTCGTACGCCTTGACCGAGACGGTCTTGGTCTTGCCCGTCTCGGCGTCCGCCTGCAGGTTGCCGGAGAACGGCGTGCGGGTGGTGGCCTTGGCCGGCATGACCGTGCCGACGCCGACCTTGATGTCGCCGACCGCGCGGGAGGTGTCGATGACGCCGTTGGCGTCCGCGGCCCAGCCCTGGACCATCGCGCCGTCGCCCGGCAGCACCATCTGGCCGGTCGAGTCGAAGTCGAACGAGCCGGCGCGCGTGTAGTACTGCTGCGTGCCCTGGCGGACGACGAAGAAGCCGTCGCCGGAGATCATCATGTCGGTGCTGCGGCCGGTGAGCTGCGCGGCGCCCTGCGTGAAGTTGGTGGTGATGCCCGCGACCTGCACGCCGAGGCCGACCTGCGCGGGGTTCTGGCCGCCGACGCCGTCCTGCGGGCCGGAGGCCGCGTTGAGCATCTGGCTCAGGGTGTCCTGGAACTGGATCTGGGACGCCTTGAAGCCGGTCGTGTTGACGTTGGCGATGTTGTTGCCGGTGACGTCGAGCATCGTCTGGTGGCTGCGCAGACCGCTGATGCCGGAGAAGAGGGAGCGGAGCATGGTGGTTCCCTTCGGGTGGGGTGGGCCGGACCGCGGTCAGGCGGTGGTCGTGGAGTCGGTGGGGGCGGTCGCGTCGTCGTCCGCGGCGGGCGGCGTGCTGCCGGCCGGGGTGACGGTCGCGACGGCGTCGAGCGGGAGCTGGGTCTTCCCGACGGTCAGGGTCGGGACGCTGGCGGAGTAGTCGACGCCGGAGACGACGCCGGTCTGGGTCTTGCCGTCGGCGTCCTTCCAGGTGACCTGCTGGCCGACGAGGTCGGCGGCGGCCATCCGCATCTGGAGCCCGAACTGCTCGCGGGACGACGCCTGGATCTCCGAGAGGGACTCCATCATCGACAGCTGCGTGGTCTGCGCCATCATGTCGCTGGTGTCCATCGGGCTGCTCGGGTCCTGGTTGGACAGCTGCGCGACCAGGAGCTTGAGGAACGTGTCCTTGTCGAGCGTCTTGCTCGGGGTGCTGGTGGTCGCCGCGGTCGCGTCGGCGGTCGAGCCACCGATGTACGAGACGGGGATGGCGGTCACGGGGGATCCCTCCGGTCAGACGAGCAGGTCGAGGCCGCCGGCGTGCGCCGACGTGCGGGTGGGTGCGGGGACGTCGGCCGCCGGGGCGCCGGTGCGGGCGCCGTCCGGCAGGCCCGCCGCGCGGCGGCCGGCGGCGTCGGTGCCGGCGCGGTCGCCGGCGCCGGAGCCCGCGCCGTCGGCGCCGAGCCGGACGTCCGAGGACAGGCCGGTCGCGGCGAGGTCGCGGCGCAGGTCGGGCAGCGACTGCTTGAGCGCGTCCCGGGCGGCGTCGGTCGCGCCGACCAGCTCGACGCGCACGGCCTCGGCCGTGATGTGCGCGACGACCTTGACCGGCCCGAAGTG
Source organism: Cellulomonas sp. GbtcB1 (assembly GCF_019091725.1). NCBI lineage: Bacteria > Bacillati > Actinomycetota > Actinomycetes > Micrococcales > Cellulomonadaceae > Cellulomonas > Cellulomonas sp. GbtcB1. Next base: position 7,046 of record NZ_JAGXJG010000093.1, read on the forward strand.
CTCCGGGTCGACGTGCAGCGTGAGCACGTGCTGGCCGTTGCCCGCGGCGCGGAGCGCGGGCAGCTGCTCGCCGATCTTGGCGGTCAGCTGGTCCGACAGCGGGGCCGGCGTGGCGGCGGCCGCGGCCACCCGGTGCTGGACGGTGCCGACCTGCAGCGCCGCCGGGGCGGCGGCGGGGGCGGTCGGCGCCGGCGCGGGGGCCGCGTCGTCGGCGGTAACGCCTGCTCCGCCTGGGCCCGGTCGCGCC
>NZ_JAGXJG010000094.1:0-3405 GCF_019091725.1 Cellulomonas sp. GbtcB1
GTGCCCGAACCGGTCCTTTTCTACCATGAACCGGTCCAGGTCGACGACGAGGAGGGCGCCGCGCGGGCCCGCGGCGACGGCGTCGAGCTGCTCCACCAGGGCGCGACGGTTCGCGACGCCTGTCAGGGGGTCGGTGCGGGCCTCCTGCCGCACGGCGGCCAGCTGCGCGAGGTCGCGCACGAGCCGCATCACCCGGGCGCCGCCGCCCACGGCCGCGACGGCCCCGAGGACGGATGCGACGGGCTGGTCCCCGGGCACCAGCGCGTCCACCACCAGGATGCCGACGCCGGCGCCCATCACGACGACCGCGCCGAGCGTGGTGCCCTGGGACGCGGCCTCGCGCGGCGGGAGCGCCCGCGCGCGCCCGACCCGCAGCACCGCCAGCAGCAGCACCAGGCCGGTCCACCCGGCGACCACGACCGAGCCCGGAGCCGTCCCCGCCCCGCGGAGCAGGGCCACGAGCTCGACCGCGGCGACCACCGCCAGCCCGGCGGCCAGGGCCCAGGCGCGCGGGTCACGACGCAGGCCGGCGATCGTCAGCACGGTCGCCGCGGTGCCGAGGGCGACGAGCAGCGCCGCCAGCCGGACCATGCCGAGCTGGGCCGCCCACCACGCGCCGCTGCCCGGGTCGTCCCGGACGAGCAGGTTCCCGATCGCCAGCAGGGCCGCGCCCGCGCTGACCCCGTTGAGCCAGTCCCCCGGATCCGAGAGCGCCGTGCGGATCCGGTTCCAGTGCACCAGCCCGTGGTAGAGCGCCCCGGCGGTCAGCACGGCGCCCGCGGTGAAGGCGCCCCCGCGCGGCCCGCCCGCGGACGCCACGACGGCCTCGGCCGCCAGGCCCGCCGCGAGGGCCCAGGCGGCCGTACCTGCCCACCGCCACGTCACGTGGTCGCCGTCCCGGTGCCGGGTGGAGCCGCCGAGCATCCCGCCGGCGAGGGCCGCCGCGGCCGACGTGACCGCGGTCAGCGCGACCGACGCCGGCCCGCGCAGCACGAGCGCGACCGAGGCGAGCCCGGCGGCCGTCGCGAGCAGCACGGCGGTGCGCGTCCGGCGGCGCGGGGTTCGACCGGATGGGGTGGGTGTCATGGACGCTTCCTGGTGGCGGGCCGTCCCGACGACCGCGCGCCCGGCGGCACCACCGCCGTCCCGGGCCACCGTCGTCGACCGCCCGGAGTCGCACCCGTCGCTGGATGCCGGTGTCGAGCATGCGCCCCCGCCGGCACCCTGGGCGACCCGGGAGCGGGTGAACCGGCTGGTCGACCGGGTGATCGTCGGGGCGACTCCGGCTCAGCCGTCGCCGCGCGCCCGCTCGACCCAGTCGGTCAGCAGACCCCCGAGGACCTCGGGCCGCTCGTGCGGCAGGGCGTGCCCCGCCGCGTCGACGACCGCGAGCGTGGCGCGGGGGTACCGCTCCAGCAGGCCGACCGCCCCGGCGTACCCGACGACCGAGTCCCGGCGGCCGGCTGCGACGAGCACCGGCCCCGCGTACGGGACCGCCGGCGCGTCGAGCCCCGTGATCTCCCAGCGCTCCCCGATCCGCGCGTTCGCCGGGCCGTCCGCGAGCGCCGCACCCGGCTCGACGAACCGCCGGTACCGGTCGAGCATCGCCGGGGTCTGGACGACGAAGTACCCGCGGAACTCCGCGTCCCCGAGGTCGTCGTCCCGGACGACGGGCTCGTGCGTCGGGACGTCGTGCCCGCCGGCGACCAGCGGGCAGATCAGCGCGAGCCCGGCGACGAGGTCGGGGCGCCGCGCCGCGATCCCCCGGGCGTCGTGGGCGCCCGCCGAGTGCCCGGCCAGCAGCACCGGCTCGCCGCCGGCGACCTCCGCGACGAACCCGACCAGCACGTCCACGACGTCGTCCTCGGAGCGCAGCGCGGGCGGCGCGGGGGTCCGGCCGTGCCCGGGCACGTCCGGGTACACCCGGCGCAGCCCGCCGGCGGCCGCGAGCGCCGGGTCGAGGCAGGCCTCGGGCTCCCGGTGGTCGACCCCGGCACCGTGCAGCACGACGACGGTGCGGCCGGCGCCGTGCGCGACGTGGTGCACGGGGACTCCGTGCGTCGTGAGCTCCATGCGCGCCACCCCCGCCTCAGCGGAGGACGACGGCGCCGTCCTCCCCGTGCCCGTACAGGATGCCGCCCTGGGTCCACACGCTGTCGACCCCCGGCGGCAGCGGCGTGGTCCACGCCGGCCGGCCGGACGCGAGGGCGTAGGCGGCGAGCACCGGGTCCCCGGACCGGGCGTCCCGCTCGACGCGGAGCAGGTGGACGCCGTCCGTCATCAGGCGGTAGTCGTCGAGGACACCGCCCTGGCTGCTCCACCGCTCCTCGCCGGACAGGGCGTCGACGGCCCACAACCGGCCGCGGTCGCCGCTGCCGTACAGGATGCCGTCGAGGAGCAGGCGGTTGGTGGACGCCATGCCGTCCGCCGGCCGCTCCCAGAGCACCTCGCCGGAGGTCGCGTCGACGCCCCGGAGCCGCCGCTCCAGCGAGCCGTCGGAGCCCTCGACCACGAGCACGTCCGGCGCGGAGCCGTCGTCCGGTGCCAGGAGCTGCACCTGCCCGTCGGCGACCGCGGTCCCGGAGCCGTCGGCGCCCAGCAGCAGCGTGCGGCTCGACCCCTGGAGGTCGACCAGCCGGTCGCCCCGGACGACGGCGACCCCGGCACCGCCGGCCTGCACGCTGCCGCTCCCGGCGTCGACCGCCCAGGTCGCGCTCGCCGCGACGACCAGGACGTGGCCGCCCGCGCGGGACAGCCAGCCGCTGCCGCCACCCGGGGCGAGCGGCTGACGTCGACGCTCCAGACCTGCTCGCCGTCGGCGGGGTCGATCCCGACGACGCGCACCGGGTCGGACGCGTCGCCGACCACCGTCCCGGCGACGAACCCGTCCTGCGTGTGCACCCCGCCGTACAGCGCCGTCGCCAGCCCCGGCGACACCATCGGCGTCGGGTCGAGCGGCGGGGTCACCGTCGTCGTGATCACGCCGGGCGTCGCGCGCAGCCGCTCGGCCGCCGACTCGGTCCGGGCGTCCGCGACGGCCTGCCACGCCACGACCGCGAGCACCGCGGCGACGGGCAACGGCCACCAGCGGCGCAGGACGGCGCGGGCGCGACGGGCGCGACCGGGGGCCGCCGGGGCGTCGGGCGGTGCCGGCTCGCCGGTGTCGTCCAGCTGCACGTCGGCCATGCGCCCCGCCCCCATGCGCCCACCGTAGGCGGACGGACGGGCGCCGCGGGCGAGTTCGGCGGTCGACGTCGGCACTGATCAGCATGCCCGCGGACCCGTCCCCGGGAACGACGCAGCGCCCGGGGACGGGGGGGCCCGGCGCCGCGGCGGGGGGGCGGGCGGCGGGGTTCGAACCCCCGGCCCCCCCCTTGGCCAGGGGGTGCTCCTCCCCCGGGCCCC
>NZ_JAGXJG010000094.1:3415-7236 GCF_019091725.1 Cellulomonas sp. GbtcB1
CCGGCCGGCGGCGGCACGACCCCGCCCGCCCCCGCCCCCCCCCGGGGACCCGCCGGGCCGCCGGGGCGCGGGCCCCCCGGGCGCTGCGGCTGCGGAGCGGACGACGGGATTCGAACCCGCGACCCTCACCTTGGCAAGGTGATGCTCTACCACTGAGCCACGTCCGCACGGCCTCGTCCTCGGCCCGTTCCCGGGCCGCGAGGCGAGATAGGACAGTACAGGGCGCGCGGGGCTTTCGCGAAACCGCGACGCGCCGCCGTCCGCGCTTCAGGGGGTGGTGCGAGGGCCGCCGATGGCCGTCAGACGGTCGACGAGGTGGTCCGCCGACGGCGCCTCGACGGCCACCTCGACGGTGCCACCCGGCACGTCGAGCACCAGGACCTCCAGCCCCGGCGCGACCCGCAGCGCGTCCCCCCGCCCGGTGCGCCGAGCGGTCCGGCGCACGCCGTCGGCCGCGAGCCGGACGGGCGCGCGGCGCAGGGGCCGCATGCCGAGCGCGAGCCGCACGACGGTCACCCCCGTCCGGTCGACGTCGAGCACCGCGGCGACCCAGCGCGGGCCGAGGCCGGTGTCGCCGTCGGCCGCGCGCACCGACCCCTCGAAGCGCCCGGTGCGCGCGCCGGTGGCCGCCCGGCGGCGCTGCAGCCTCCCCGACAGGACGTCCCCGAGGCCCACCCCGACGGCCGCGGCGCCGCCGATCACCCACCCCGTGCTGAGGTCCTCCTGGTGGAACACCCAGCGGGCGAGCGCGGCGCCCGCGGCGGCGCCGAGCACGCCGCCGACGAGGACGACGAGGACGGTCGAGCGGCGGGACGTCATGGGGCCAGCATGGCGGTACCGAGCCGTCGGTGTCCCTCGCGCACGAGGCGGGTCTCGCGCAGGGCGTGTGAGCGGTGCCCCGAGTGGGATTCGAACCCACACTGGATCGGGTTTGAGCCGATTGCCTCTGCCGTTGGGCTATCGGGGCGCCGCACCAGGCTACCGGCGCGCGGGCGGCCCCCCGACCGCCGCGCCCGCGTCCGCGGGCACTCGCTCCGGCTCCGGCAGCACGCCCGCCCGCGCCAGGGACCCCAGCCACGCCAGGCTCGGCTTCGGCGTCCGGGCGAACGTCGACCGGTCGACCGCGACCAGCCCGAACGTCGGGCGGTAGGACCCCCATTCGTAGTTGTCGAGCAGCGACCAGTGCAGGTACCCCCGCACGTCGCAGCCGTCCTCGACGGCCGCCGCCAGGCCCGCGAGCGCCCCGGTGGTGTAGGCGATCCGCCGCGCGTCGTCGGCGGTCGCGATGCCGTTCTCCGTGACCAGCATCGGCACGCCGCCCGTCACCTCGCGGGTGTGCCGGAGCGCGTGCCCGAGCGCCGCCGGGTAGTACTCCCACCCGATGAGCGTCCGCTCCGCGTCCGCGGGGTGCTCGACCGGGCCGTCCGGGCCGATGATCGTGCGCAGGTAGGCCTGCACCCCCACGAAGTCGTCGCCGCGGGACTGCTCGAGGAAGAAGTCCTCCCGCCAGTAGGCCCACGCGTCCCGAGCCTGCTCCGCCCCCGGGAGCGCCTGGTAGTCCTGGTTCGCCACCGACCAGCCCGAGCGCACGTGCCCCAGCCCGCGCAGCACCTCGACCGCGGCGTGGTGCGCGGCGGCGATCACCCGGGAGGCGTGCGGCGACGGTCCCGGCCAGCTGACGCCGACCTCCGTGTCGATCCGCGCGTCGGCCTGGTTGACCATCATGTTCGGCTCGTTGATGGTCACGACCCAGCGCACGTCGTCGAGGATGGTCGCGGCGGCTTCGACGTACCGGCGGAACCGGTCGACGACGTCGGGGGCGTACCAGCCGCCCTCGTGGTGCTGCCAGGCCGGCACGGTGAAGTGGTGCAGCGTGACGACCGGCTCGACGCCGCGGTCCCGGCAGGTGTCGATCATCCGCCGGTAGTGGTCGAGCTGGACGCGGGAGACCTCGTCGCGGGCCGGCTCGATCCGGGCCCACTCCAGGGAGAACCGGTACGCGGTCAGGCCGGCGTCGGCGAGCAGCCGGATGTCCTCGGGGTACCGGTGGTACGAGTCGCAGGCGTCGCCGGACACCTCCTCGACGTGCGTGCCGGGCTGGTGCTCCAGCAGCCAGTTGCTCGCGTTGGTGTTGCCGCCCTCGACCTGGTGGCCCGCGGTGGCGGCGCCCCACAGGAAGCCGTCGGGCGCGGGGACGGCGGCGGGCAGGGGCGGGGTGGTGCGCAGGGTCATGCGGTGGGTCCTTCCGGGTCGGGCGGTCGCGGGGTCGGTCGGGCGGTCGCGGCGTCGCGACCTCACGGGGCGGGCGCGAGGGCCCGGGGTCAGCGCGCCAGGTCCAGCACGGCGTACCCGTGCCCGTCGAGGTGCACGGCGTCTCCCTCGGCCCGGCACCCGCGGGCCAGCACGACCCCCGCGTCCCCGGCCCCGGGGAGCTCGGCCGACACCGGAACGCGCCCCGGGTTCAGCAGCACCGCGAGCGTCCCGCCGCGCAGGTACGCGAAGGGGTACCCGGTCGAGAGCACGCGGACGGGCGACCCGACGTCGAGCCGCCGGTCGGCGTGCCGCAGCGCGACCAGGGCACGCACGTGGTGGAGCAGCGACCCGGGGTCGGCGACGGCCCCCGCGACCGTGGGCGCGCCGGGCGCCGGGTCCTGCGGCAGGTACCGGGAGTCGTGGGGTGCACCGGGGCCGAACCCGTCGGCGGTCAGCCCGCCCCACGGCATCGGCGTCCGGGACCCGGCGCGGTCGTACCGCGGGCCGAGGCGGGAGCCCTCGGTCGTCGGCGCGTCCGGCAGGTAGCGCATCCCGCTCTCGTCGCCGTAGTAGATCGACGGCATCGACGGCCAGGTCAGCGCGAGGACGAGCGCGGCGCGCGCCTGCTCGGCGTCCCGGTCGCCCGCGACCAGCCGGGTGAAGTCGTGGTTCGACGTCGGCAGGCCGGTGACGCCGCCACGGCCCGACGCGGTGATGGCGGCGTCCGCCTCCCGCCACGCCGCGACGAACGGCGCGGCGTCGCCGAGCCCGGCGGCGTCGGCCCAGGCGTGCCGCTCCTCCCAGACCTCGTCCACCGTCCCGGCGCCGTTGTTCCAGAGGGATCGCAGCGCCAGCCCCTCGTTCCCGCCGCCGAACTGCAGGAAGAAGTCGGCGTGGAACCCGGCGGGCACGGACACGCGGGGGTCGCCCCACTCGGCCACGAGCACCCGCCCGGGGTAGGCGGCGTCCACCCAGTCGCGCATCCCGCGCCACAGCCGGCCGGTCTCGACGAGGCCGGGGTCGTCCTTGACGAGCGAGCCGGCCATGTCGACCCGGAACCCGGCGACGCCACGGTCGAACCAGAACGCCATGATCTCCCGCAGCGCCGCGCGGTTGGCCCGCGGGCCCGGGGCGTCGACCGGCTGCCGCCAGGGTTGCGCGGGGTCGGGCCGGGCGTAGCCGAAGTTGAGCGCGGGCTGCACGGGGAAGAAGTTCGGCAGGTAGTAGCCGCCGCGCCGGCCCGGGCCCGGCTGGAAGCCGTCGACGGGCGTCGCCGACCACACGTACCGGTCGTCCGCGGGGTCGTCGGCCGCGGCCCGGCCCCACGGGTGCTGGTCGGGGGTGTGCCCGGCCACGCGGTCGAGCAGCACCGCGATCCCCCGGCGCGCCGCCTCGTCCGCGAGCGCCGCGAGGTCGTCGTTCGTGCCGTACCGCGGCGCCACCCGGACGAAGTCGGCGACGTCGTACCCGGCGTCGGCGAACGGTGACGTGAAGCACGGGCTCAGCCACACCGCGTCGTCCCCGAGCCAGGCCAGGTAGTCGTGCCGGTCGGCGATGCCGGGCAGGTC
>NZ_JAGXJG010000095.1:0-6962 GCF_019091725.1 Cellulomonas sp. GbtcB1
GAAGCCCTCGCCCAGGCTCGGGTACGCGACCACGGTCGCCCCGGACAGCAGCCCGGCCAGGTCGCCCAGCGGCAGGTAGCCGGTGCGGATCAGGCGCAGCCCGGCCGGCACCGCCGCCACGGCCGCGTCGACGGCGGTGTCCCAACCGGCCCCGCCGGCGAGCACGAGCGCCGGCGCCGGGCCGTCCCCCGCGCCCGCGCACGCCCGCACCCAGCCCTCGACCAGCGCGGGCACGTTCTTGCGCGGCTCCAGCGTGCCGAGGAACGCCACGTACGGCTCGTCCGCGCCGAGGCCGACGGCGGCGCGGACGCGCGCGCGCTCGGCGGCGGCCACGGGGTGGAAGATCTCGGTGTCGACGCCGTGGTACGCGACGGTGAACCGGCTCGAGGACCCGCCCGCGTGGCGCACGACCTCGTCCCGGGTGGCCCGGGACGGCACCACGAGCCCTGCCGCCCGGCGCACGGCGAGCCGGGTGGCGGTGCGGAAGAACCGCGCCTTCACCGGCGAGTGCAGCTGCGGGTGGCTGAAGAACGAGGCGTCGGGCAGCGTGACGACCAGCGGCACCGGGGTAGCGACCGGGAAGGTGTAGTGCGGGCTGTGCTGCAGGTCGGCCCCGCGCCGGGCCAGCAGCGGCAGGGCGGTCTGCTCCCAGGCGAGACGGGCCGGCCGGCGCTCGACGAGCGCGTGCACGGGGACCACGTCGGCCCCCGGTACGAGCGCGGCGGTCTGGTCGGCGTCCCGCGCCTGGCACACCACGCGCAGGTCCACCCCCTCCGCCTCGAGCGCGGGGAGCAGCGCGTCGACGTACCGGCCGACACCTCCGCGGTCCGCAGGGATGGCCGTCGCGTCGAACAGAACTCGCACCGCGCCATCGTAGGTGCGGGCCCGCCGGGCCCGATGCGCGACACTGGGCGCATGGACACCTCCCTGCCGGGCACCGCCCCGTGACGGCGGCCACGCCGCAGGAGCTCGCGCCCGCGCGCACCGACGTCCGCACCGCACCGGAGGCCCGGCTGGGCCGGTGGCACGGCCGGCAGCTGGACCCGCGGCGCAACGGGCTCAACGTGGTCCGACTCGGCCTCGCGGTCCTGGTGCTGCACGCGCACGCCTACTACATCTCGGGGCGCGGCGTCGGCCCGCACGTCGACGGCGAGAACCTCGGCGGCTGGGCCGTGTTCGGGTTCTTCGCGGTCAGCGGCTACCTCATCACCGGTTCACGCTGGCGCAACCCGCTCTCGACGTACCTGGTGCACCGGGTGGCGCGCATCTTCCCCGCGTTCGTCGTGTGCCTGCTGGTGATGGTCGCCGTCGTGGGCCCGATCGGGTACGTCTGGCTGCACGGCACCCTCTCGGGCTACCTGACCACGAGCACCACGCCCGCGAACTTCGTCTGGAGCAACCTGTTCCTGCGCGTGAACGCCTACGACATCGCGGGCACGCCGGCCGACGTGCCGTACCCCGGCGCGTGGAACGGCTCGCTGTGGAGCCTGTACTACGAGTTCCTCTGCTACCTGGTCGTCGGGCTGCTCGCCCTGGTCGGCTTCATGCGCCGCTCCGTCTGGGGCCTGGTGGGGGCGTTCGTGCTGTCGGTGGCCGCCCACGCGGGCTGGCCGCACGGTGTCGCGACCCTGCTCGGCGGCAACGTCGACGCCCAGCTGCTCGCGAAGCTGCTGCCGCTGTTCCTCGGCGGCGCGCTCGTGGAGCGGCTGCGGCACCGCCTCCCGATGCACTGGGCCGCCGCAGCCGGCAGCGTCGCGGTCGTCGCGGGAGCGGTGTGGCTGCTCGACGGGTGGGGAGCGCAGCTGACCGCGCCGTTCCTCGCGTACGCGCTGATCTGGGTCGGGTCGGCGCTGCCGATCCCCGACCTGCTGCGTCGCCACGACGTGTCGTACGGCATCTACATCTACGCGTTCCCGGTCCAGCAGCTGCTCGTGCTGACCGGCGCGCACGAGCTGCCGCTCCTGGCGTACGACGTCGTCGCCCTCGTGGTCACCGTGCCGCTGGCCGTCGCGAGCTGGCTGGTCGTCGAGCGGCCGGCGATGCGGTGGGCCCGGCGGTCCACCGCCGCCCGGCCGGCCTGAGACGACGACGGGGCGGACCCTCCGGTCCGCCCCGTCGTCCCGCGCCGGTCAGGCGCCCTGCTGCTCGTCCACCCACCGCGCGAGGCGGTCGACGCCGTCCGCGAGGGACACCCGCGGGGCCCAGCCCAGCACCTCGCGTGCGCGGGTCACGTCGGCCCACGCGTGCCGCACGTCGCCCTGCCGGTACTGCCCCGTGACGTGCGGGTCCGGCGCGCCGTAGAACCGCGCGATCAGCCGGGCCGCGTCGGCGATCGTCTGGTGCTCCCCGGAGCCGATGTCGATCGGGTCGCTGCCCGGGTCGGTGGCGGTCGCCGCCGCGAGCAGCGCCCGCGCGACGTCGTCGACCAGCACGAAGTCGCGCCGCACGGCGCCGTCCTCGTAGAGCGGGATGGACGCGCCCTCGCGTGCCAGCCGGCAGAAGAGCGCCATGATCCCGGTGTAGGAGTTGGTCAGCGACTGGCCCGGGCCGTAGACGTTCTGCAGCCGCAGGACGACCGCCTCGACGCCCTCGGAGTTCGCCCACGAGGTGATGATGTGCTCCTGGGCGAGCTTGGTCGCGCCGTAGACGCTCACCGGCGCCGGGCGGGTCGTGGCGGCGGCCATCGCCACCGGCTCCGCGCCGGGGAAGTCCCACTCGTGCCGCTCCAGGATCTCCGCGGTGCGCTGCCCCGGCAGGAACAGCGTGCCGTCGGCGCGGCGCCAGGCGCCCTCGCCGTAGACCGCGCGGCTGCTCGACAGCACGATGCGGCGCGGCCGGACGCCGGCGCGGCGCAGGCCGTCCAGCATCTGCGTGGTGCCGACCACGTTGGCCTCGGCGTGCCGGGTGGACTCGGTGAGCGACTGGCCGGTGCCCGTCTCGGCCGCGAGGTGGATCACGACGTCAGGCCGCACGTCGGCCAGCCGCGCGTCCCACGCGGCCGGGTCGGTGACGCCGCCCACGACGAGCTCGAGGCCCTCGGCGAGCTCGGCGGGCCGCTCCGGGCGGGCGTGCACCTGCGGGTGCAGGTTGTCGAGCGCGACGGCCCGCCCGAACGTCCGCACGAGGTCCGCGGACATGGTCGTGCCGATGAACCCCGCCCCGCCGGTGACGAGGACGGTCTCCTCCTGGGGCGTGCGGGCGGGCGTGGGCGCGTTCACTGCGGGTCCTCTCGTCGGGTGCCGGCGGGTCGTCCGCCGCGGGTGGGGGTCGGGGCGGCGGTCACGGCCGCATCGGGCCGAACGCGTGCCGGAGCATGGTGCCCACCGCGCCGGACCGGGCCGCCCGCGGGAGCAGGGTCAGCGCGTGCAGCCGCGAGGTGACCGCGAGCCGGGCGGCGCGCGCGGCGCGGGGCCAGCCTTGGGCGTCGCAGCTCGCGGCCACGTGCGCGAAGTAGGCGCGCTCGCCGCTGAACCGACGGCCGTCGATCAGCGACGCCGACGAGGCGCTGTGGCTGTGCCGGCGGTACCGGAAGCACACCCGGGGCTCGAGGACGAGCTGCTCGCCGTCGAGCACCATGTCCATGACCAGGGCGAGATCCTGGATCAGCGGCAGGTCGTCGAGGAAGGGCGTGCGCACCAGCACGTCGCGCCGGAACACGAGCGACGGCCAGTACAGCCAGTCGCCGTGCATCAGGTTCGCGGCGAGCGGCTCGCCCGACAGGACCCGGGCGGCGCTCGCGCGGGGGCGCACCACGTCCTGCTTCACGCGGTCGGCCAGCGGGCGCACCACCCGCCCGTGCTCGTCGATCACCTCGACGCCGGGCTGGATGATCGCGGCACCCGGGAACCGGGCCCGAGCCGCGAGCACCACGTCCACGAAGTCGGGCAGCAGCACGTCGTCGCAGCCCAGGATGACCACGGACTCCTGCGTCGCCATCGACACGCAGGTGCGGTAGTTCGCGGTGATGCCCTCGTTCCGCTCCTTGCGCACGTACGTGATGCGCGGGTCGTCCATCGACGCGAACCACGCCGGGACGCTCTCGTCCGGGTACGCGTCGTCCACCACCGTGAGCAGCCAGTCGCCGTTGCGCTGGGCCAGCACGCTCGCCACCGTCTCGCGGAGCAGGGCCGGGTCGCCCCAGAACGGGACGAAGATGTCGAGCGGCATGCAGGAGGACCTTCCGGATCGAGCGGGTGACATGGGCCAGACTAGGGGCGCCGCGCGTCGCGGCTCACCCCGACCCGGAGGCAGAACCCCTGTGAACGTCCCGTCCCGCACCCTCCCCCGCGTCGTGCTGTCCATGCTGACGCTGGTCCCCGGGGGGATGGGCGGGACCGAGACGTACGCCCGGGAGCTCGGCCGGGAGCTGGCCCGGTCCGGCCGGGTGTCGGCGTCGGTGCTGCTGCCCGCGCAGGCGGCCGGGTTCGTGCCCGACCTGCCCGAGGTGCTCGCCCCCGAGATCGTCCCGGCCCCTTCGACGACGGCGCGGCTGCGGACCGTCGCGATCTCGGTGCTGCGCCGCGGCCGGCTGCTCGGCCGCGCGCCGCGGGGTGCTGTCCTGCACTACCCGTTCACGGCGACCGTCCCGCTGCCGCGTCGCGGCGACCGCGTCGTCCAGTCGCTGCACGACGTGCAGCACCTCGACATGCCGCACCTGTTCTCCCGCGCGGAGCTCTGGTACCGGCGCCTGTACTACGACCGGGCGGCGCGCCGGGCCGACCGGATCATCACCATCAGCGAGTTCTCGAAGCAGCGCATCGTGCACCACCTGGGGGTCCCCCCGGAGCGGATCACCGTCGCGCACCTGGCCGTCGACACGTCCGCGTTCACCCCGCAGCTCGGCCCGCGCGGGAACTTCCTGCTGTACCCGGCGCGCGGGTGGGCGCACAAGAACCACGAGCGCCTCCTGGAGGCCGTCAGCCTGCTCCGTGAGGACGACCCGGACCTGCGGCTCGTGCTCACCGGCGGCGGCCTCGAGGGCCTCGGGGAGCTGCCCGACTGGGTGGACGCCCGCGGGAACGTGCCGCGCGCCGAGCTCCTGGAGCTGTACCGCACGGCGGCCTGCCTGGTGTTCCCGAGCCTGTACGAGGGCTTCGGGATGCCGCCGCTCGAGGCGATGGCCTCCGGCTGCCCCGTCGCGTCCTCCTCCGCGGGCTCGCTCGCCGAGGTGTGCGGGGACGCCGCCTCGCTCTTCGACCCGACCGACCCCCGGGCGATCGCCGACGGCGTGCGCGCGGCTCTCGCCGACGCCGAGGGGCTGCAGCGGCGCGGGCCCGAGCGCGCCCGGCTGTTCACCTGGGCGGCGTGCGCGAGCGCGCACGAGGACGCCTACCTGGCCGCCGCGCGGGGCCGGGCGTGACCGCCGACGCCGGGGCCGCCGGGCCGGCGACCGGGCAGGCGGCCCGGATCGGTGGCGTCGGCCTCGCGTCGCTGGTGGCCGCGGCGGCGGGGTACCTCGTGCTGCTCGTCGCCGCGCGGGTGCTGACCCCCGCCCAGAACGCCGACTTCCTCGCGTTCTGGGGCCTGCTGTTCTTCTGCTTCGGCGTGCTGGGCGGGCTGCAGAACGAGACGACGCGCGCCGTGCACGTCGCCCTCGCCGCACCCGGGCAGGCGCCGCGCGGCCCCCGCGCGCTGCGCGCGGGGCTCCTGGTCGGCTCCGCGCTCGCCCTCGCCCTCCTGGTCACGGCGCCGCTGTGGGGCCGGGCCGTGCTCGGCCCCCGCCCCTGGCCGCTGGTCGGCGTCGTCGCCGTCTCCGTGCTCGCGTTCGCCGGGCACGCCGCGGTGGGCGGCTCTCTCGCGGGCGGCGGCGCGTGGTCCACCTACGCGCGTCTGGTCGGCTCCGAGTCCGTCGTGCGGCTGGTCCTGACCGGCGTCGCGGCGGCCGTGGGCCTCGGGACCACCGGGATGGCGGCCGGCGCAGGCTTCGCCGCCGCGACGTGGCTCGGCTTCTCCGCCGCCCCGGCGGTGCGCGCCGCGCGGAGCAGTCGGGTGGGCGTCTCCGGACGGCAGTTCGCCGGTACCGCCGTGCAGGCGATGGCCGGCACCGCTGCCAGCGCCGCCCTCGTCGTCGGCTTCCCGGTGCTGCTGCGGGTGACCACCCCGGCCGACGCCTACGCGCTCGCCGCCCCGCTGCTGATGGCCGTCCAGCTCACCCGGGCGCCGCTGCTCATCCCGCTCAACGCCTACCAGGGCGTGGCCATCACGCACTTCCTGGCGCACCGGGACCGCGGGGCGCGCCCCCTGCTGCAGGTGGCCGCCGTGGTGCTGGCGGGCGGCGCGGTCGGTGCGGGCGCGGCGGCAGTCGTCGGTCCCTGGCTGATGGCCGCCGTGCTCGGCCCGGACTACCGCGTACCCGGCTCCGTCCTCGCCGGGCTCACGGCGAGCGCCTGCGCGCTCGCCCTGCTCACGCTGACCGGCGCCGCGGTGCTCGCGCTCGGCCGGCACCGGGCGTACGCCGCGGGCTGGCTCGTGGCGACCGCGGTCTCCGCCGTCCTCCTGCTCATGCCCTGGTCGCTCGAGGCCCGGGCGGTGGTCAGCCTCGCGGCCGGCCCCCTCGTGGGCGTGCTGGTGCACGCCGTGGCGGTGCGCCGCGCCACGGTCGGGCACCGCTAGGATGGCGCGCATGCTTTCCGCCAGCAGCGCGCGGATGCTCGTCATCGTGCCGGCCTGGAACGAGCAGGAGACCGTGGCCAGCGTCGTGTCCGAGCTCCGCTCCGCCGTCCCGGGCGCCGACGTGCTCGTGGTCGACGACGGCTCCGCCGACCGCACCGCCGCGGAGGCGGACCGAGCGGGCGCCCTGGTGCTCGAGCTGCCGATCAACCTCGGTGTGGGCGGCGCGATGCGAGCCGCCTACACCTACGCGATGCGGCACGGGTACGACCTGGCGGTCCAGGTCGACGCCGACGGCCAAGTCGGATCGTAGCCATGGCGTTCTGTGGGGCAAGGAGGTGGAGTGGCGCATT
>NZ_JAGXJG010000096.1:0-6703 GCF_019091725.1 Cellulomonas sp. GbtcB1
GCCGCCTGTTCATGCTGGTCTCGTACCAGATGATCATGGCGTACCAGCTCTACATCGTGCAGGACCACGTCGGGCAGCCCACCCCCGAGGAGATCGCATGAAGTTCGGACTGGGAGTCCCCACCGGCACCGAGGGCCTGATGTACCCGGTGCCCTACGCCGACCCCGACCAGGCGGTGCAGATCGCGGTCGAGGCCGAGCGGCTCGGCTTCGACTCCGTGTGGGGCAACGACCACGTGACCACCCAGCGGTACGTGCGCGAGGAGTTCGACGCCCCGCCGCGGTTCTACGACCCGTACCTGTACCTGTCGTTCGTCGCCGCCCGGACCACCCGGCTCCGGCTGGCGACCGCCATCACCGTCATGGCGTTCCGGCACCCCGTCGTCGCCGCGAAGCAGGCCGCCACGCTCGACCAGCTGTCCGGCGGCCGGTTCGTCCTGGGCGTCGGCATCGGTGCGTACCGCGAGGAGACCGACGCGATGTGGCCCGGGAACACGCTGCACCGCGGCCGCCAGGCGGAGGAGTTCCTCGCCTCGCTCGAGACGCTGCTCCGGGACCGCCGGTCGTCCTACCAGGGCGAGTTCATCCGGTTCGAGGACGTGGAGTCGTTCCCCAAGCCGGTGCAGGCACCGCTGCCGATCCTGTCCGGCGGCAACGCGGTCGGCTCGAGGCAGCGCGCCGCGCGGTACGGCACCGGGTGGCTGCCCGCCGTGCTCAGCCCGGCCGAGGTCGCCGCCGGCCTCGCGGACATCCGGCGCGAGGCGGAGGCGATCGGCCGCGAGCTGCCCGCCGACTTCGACGTCGCCCCGCAGCTGTCCGTCGCGATGGGGTCCTCCGAGGCCGACGCGATGGCCCGGTTCGAGACCACCCAGCTGCACCAGCACATGCGGTCGCTGTCGGGGTCGACGCTCAAGGGCCAGCAGGACGGGTTCGCCGCCCGGAACCTGGTCGGCTCGACGGCGCAGATCCAGGACCAGGTGCACGCGTACGCCGAGGCCGGGGTCACCACGCTGTCCGCGCTGCTGTTCGCGTGCAACACCGTCGCCGAGACGTACGACCAGATGGCGCGGTTCGCCGAGGAGGTCATCGCGCCGGTGAACGCGGGCACGCCGGACGCGCTGCCCCCGCTCGGTGCGGCCGGTGCGCCCGCCACCACCCCGACCACGGCAGGAGCCGCGCTGTGACGCTCACCCCCTCCCCCCGCCCGGCGCTGGTCGCCGACCGTGCCGCGCGGCTGCTCGCGCACCTCGCGGACGCCCCGTTCGACGCCGTCGTCGCCCTGTCGACCGCGAACGTCGACTACGCCACCGGGTACCGGTCGATGTCCGGCGCGGTGCACGGCACGTCGTCGGTCGCCGCCGTCGTCACCGGGGACCGCACCGTCCTGGCCGGCCCGGTCGCCGACTCGGCCCCCGCGTTCGACGCGGGGATCGGCGAGGACGACTTCGTGGCGTTCGGCCGGTTCTACTTCGAGTCGGCCGGGTCCGCGGCCACCGCCACCCGCCTCGTCGACGAGCACCCGGGCGCCGCGGAGGCGATCGCGGCGGCCGTGGCCCGCGCCGGGGCGGCCTCCGCGATCCTCGGGATCGACGAGGCCGCGTGCCCGGCGCCCCTGCGCGCCGCGCTCGCCGCGGCGCTGCCCGACGTCACCTGGGTGGACGCGAGCGCCTGGCTGGCGGGCGTCCGGGCGCGCAAGCTCCCGGGCGAGGTCGCGCTGCTCGCGCGCTCGGCCCGGCTCGCCGAGGCCGGGATCGTCGCGGCGCTCGCCGCGGCCGCGCCGGGCGTCACGGAGGCGGAGCTCGCCCGCGTCGTCGCGCGCACGATGGTGGACGGCGGCGGGCTCCCGAAGTTCACGGTCGTCACCACCGGGCCCCGGTCCGCGCTCGCCGACGCCGTCGCCACCGACCGGCCGCTCGCAGCGGGCGACCTGCTGCGGTTCGACGTCGGCTGCCTGCTCGACGGCTACTGGTCGGACATCGGCCGGACCGCGGTGATCGGCGCAGCCACCGCGCTGCAGGCGCAGCGGTACGACGCGATCCTCGACGGGCTCGACGCCCAGCTCGCGGCGGCCCGGCCCGGGGTGCCGGCGGCGGCGCTCTTCGACCTCGCGGTCGACGTCACCGAGCGCGGCGGGCTCGCCCCGTACCGCCGGCAGCACTGCGGTCACGGCATCGGCCTCGACGTGTACGAGGCGCCGATCGTCCGGCCAGGCGAGGACGTGCCGCTCGAGGAGGGCATGACGTTCTGCTTCGCGACGCCGTACTACGTGCTCGGCTGGGGGGGGATGATGGTGGAGGACGCGCTGGTGGTCTCCGCCGACGGCGTGCGGCCCCTCACCATGCTGGCCCGCGGCCTCACGGAGGTGCCCGCGTGACCGCCCTGCCCCTGACCACGTCCGCCTACGCCGGGGTGCTGCGCGACGGCGTCACCGGCGTCGAGGTCGCCGAGGCCGACGCGTACCTGCCGTCCGCCCCGGCCCTCGGCGCGGGCGTGCACGCGTACGCCTCCCCCGTGTACGACCTCGCCGCGGCGGGGCTCGACGGTGCGCTGCCCGCCCCGGGGTCCGGGCCGGGCGTGTTCCGGTTCGCGCCGCTGCTGCCGGTCGACCCGGCCGGCCCGCTGGTCTCGCTCGGCGAGGGCGGCACCCCGCTGGTCCCGGTGCCGCGGGCCGCCGAGGCCGCAGGCTTGGCCGAAGGTGCGCTGCTCGTGAAGGACGAGTCCCGCAACCCGGCCTGGTCGTACAAGGACCGGCTCGCGGCCGTCGCGGTCACCAAGGCCGTGCAGCAGGGCCACGACACCGTGGTCGACGCCTCGACCGGCAACCACGGCGCGGCCACCGCCGCCTACGCCGCACGCGCAGGGCTGCGCTGCGTGGTGCTCACCGTGGCCTCGGTGCCCGAGACGATGAAGACGCTCATGCAGTCGTACGGCGCGGACGTCGTCGCGTTCGACGACCCGCGGGACCGGTGGGTCGTCATGCGGGCGGGCGTCGAGCAGCGCGGCTGGGTGCCGGTGTCCGGCTACCTCAGCCCGCCGTCGGGGTCGAACCCGTTCGGCGTCGGCGGCTACAAGACCATCGCGTACGAGGTGTGGGAGCAGCTGGGCGGCCGGGTGCCGGACGCCGTGGTCGCCCCCGTGGCGTACGGGGACGGGATCGCCGGCATGGTGCGCGGGTTCCGGGACCTGGTGGCGCTCGGGCTCGCCGACCGCGTGCCGCGCATGGTCGCCGCCGAGCCGTTCGGCCCGCACGAGGCCGCGCTGCGCGACGGGTTCGTCCCCGGCGCCGCCGTGCCCGCCGGGCCGACGGTCGCGTTCTCCATCGGGTCGTCGATGGCGACCTGGCAGGCGTGGGACGCGCTGCGCTCGACCGCGGGCGCCGCGGCCCCCGCCGACGACGAGGCCGTCATGCGCGCGCAGGCGACGCTCGCCGCGACCGAGGGGCTCTACCTCGAGGCGTCGTCGGTCATCACGTACGCGGTGCTGCCGACCCTCGTGGCGCGGGGCGCCGTGCGGGCCGACGAGACCGTCGTGCTGCTCGGGACGTCGACCGGGCTCAAGGACGTCGGGGCGACCGCCGCGCGGCTGGCGCCGGTGCCCGTGATCGCGCCCACGCTCGCGGCGTTCGACGCGGCGACGGCCTGATGCGGGTCGCGTACGCGCCCGCGGGGCGCCGGGACGCCGCGACCGCCGTGCGGCTCGCGCGGCGGGCCGAGGACCTGGGGTTCGCCGAGGTGTGGCTGAGCGAGGACTACCTGGAGCGCGGCGCGTTCGCCGTCGCCGGGGCCGTCGCCGCGTCGACCTCCCGGGTCGGCGTCGGGCTCGGCGTCATCAACCCGTGGACCCGGCACGTCGCGCTCACCGCGATGGAGTGCGCGGCCCTGGACGAGGTGTCCCGCGGCCGGCTGGTCGTCGGGCTCGGCGCCAGCAACCAGGGCTGGATGGAGGGCCGGCTCGGCATCCCGTTCGCCCGGCCGATCTCGACGCTGGAGGCGTACACCGCCGCGCTGCGCCGGCTGCTCGCCGGCGAGGTGCTGCGCGAGGACGTGAACGGGCTGACCCTCGACGCCGGGCTGTCGTTCACCCCGCTGCGCACCGACGTGCCGGTGTACCTGGGCGTCAAGGGCGAGCGCGCGCTGGCCGTCGGCGCCCGCGTCGCGGACGGGCTCATGCTCTCCGTGCTGTCGACGCCGGCCTACGTGCGGTGGATCCGGGAGCAGCACCGGCGCCCCGACCTGCGGCTCACCGCGTACGCGGCGTTCTCCTGCGACGACGACGGCGCGGTCGCCCGGGACCGGGTGCGGTCCCGCACCGCGCGGTTCCTCGGGATGCACGGCGCCTCGCCCATCACCGCCGTGCCGGGGCTGCCCGCCGACCGGGCCGTCGCCCTGCGGGAGCGGATGCTCGCCGGGGCCGACGGGGCCGACCTGGTCGACGACGACGTGCTGCGCACGTTCACGCTCGCGGGGACGCCGGACGACGTCGCCGGCGGGATGCGCGCGTTCGCGGACGCCGGGCTGGACACCCTGGTCGTGATGGACGACGGGGTGTCGCCGGCGGAGGAGGCGCTGGCCCGGGCCGCCGCGTGCGCCCGGGACGCGGGCCTGCTGGCGTGAGCGGCGGGGCGGGCGCGGGCGGGCGCGGCCGGTCAGGTGCGGGGCGCGGGCTCCTCGTCGAGCGCCTTGCTGCCGTGCGACTGCGCGCTGATGCCCAGCCCCAGCCCTTCGACCGCCAGCACCGCCCGGGCGACGTCCCGGACCCGGTGCAGGTCGAGGCCGCTGAGCTCCGACACCCGGCGCAGCCGGTTGGCGTCCGTGTTCGGGTGCACGACCAGGCGGCGTGCCGTCTCGGGCACCGACAGGTCGGTCGCCAGGTGCACCCGCAGCGTCTCGACCAGGTGCTCGTGCGCCGCGATCGGCCGCAGGTACCGGTCCTGCAGGTTCACGACCATGCGCGGGTCGCGCAGCGCGAGGACCTCCAGCAGCACGTCGGCGAACAGCACCACCTCCCGGTCCGCACCGCGCCGCCGGCCGACCGCGAGCGCCCCGATCGCCTGCCGGCACGACCCGCCGACCGCGGCCAGACCGCGACGCGGTTCCCCCACCGCCCCCACGGCGGCCACCGCGAACCGGCGCCGGTCCAGCCCGGCGGCGAGCCGCGCCGCGAGGTCGGCCACGGGGCCCGACCACGGCACGGCGAGCACCACGACGGGGGCGCCGTCGTCCTCGCGCACGACGCCCGACAGCGGCGTGCTGCCCGTGACCGCCGCGAGGTGCGCGACGGCGTGGTGCCGGATCTCGGCGACCTGCTCCGGGTCGACGTCGCGGTCCTCATCCGCGGCGTCCGGCTCCGGGGCGCCGGCCGGCCCCAGCGCCAGACCGACCACGCGGGTGCCGTCGTCCACGGCCAGACCGAGCGTCCGGACCAGCCGCGCCAGGTCGGCGGGGTCGATGGGCTCGCCGCTGACCAGCCGGTTCATCAGGTCGGGCTCGGTCAGGACGGTGCGGGTGGCGATCCGCTGCTGCATCTGCGCGTAGGTGCGCAGCATCGCGCCCTCGAGCTGGTCGAGGATCGCGACGATCTGCTGCTGCCCCGCGCGCAGCGCGCCCACCGGCACCTGCATCCGGGCGCACCGGGCCTGGAACGTGTCGACCAGGCTCCGCTCGGCGTTCCGGTACGACTGGATGATCGCCGCCTGCGCCACGCCCTGCAGCGCGCGGCGCTCGCCGTTGGTCGCCGCGGTCTCGAGCTCCGCGGCCGACGGCGGCCGGTCCTCCATCAGGCACACCAGCACGTTGAGGATCGAGTCCCGCACCTGGCCGGACAGGTCGCCCCGGTCCACGACCACCTGCGGGTAGGCCGGCACGCTCCGCCACACCCGCTCGGTGATCTCGCCGATGATCTCCTCGAAGTCGGCGACCATCGACCGCGCCACCCGCAGCACCGCGTCGGGGCTCCTCGCCATCACGCCTCCCGTCGGTCCGCCCCCGCGCGCCGGGCGTCCGCGCGACGCCCGCCCGGACGCCATCGTCGCCGCCCCAGATGTCCGGCCGGTTTCGCGGCCCACCCCTGCTCCCGCCCCACCACCACCCGGAGGACCGCATGACCGCCCAGATCGGGTACGCCGCCATGAGCGAGCAGTTCCACCCCACGGAGCTCGTCGACCTGTGCCGCGCCGCGGAGGCCGCCGGGTTCGTCGGCACCATGGCCGCCGACCACTTCCAGCCGTGGGTCCCCGCCCAGGGCCACGCGCCGTTCGTGTGGAACCTGCTCACGGCCGTCGGCGCGGCCACCACGTCGGACCTCGGCCCCGGTGTCACGTGCCCCTCGTTCAAGATGCACCCCGCGATGGTCGCCCAGGCGTCCGCGACGCCCGCCGCGATGTACCCCGGGCGGCACTGGCTCGGCCTCGGCTCGGGCGAGGCGCTGAACGAGCACGTCGCCGGCGGCTACTGGCCGGAGGCCCCCGACCGGCTGCGCCGGATGTGGGAGGCGATCGACGTCATCAAGAAGCTGTTCTCCGGCAAGGAGGTCAAGCACCGCGGCGAGTTCTTCACGCTGGAGAAGACGAAGCTCTGGACGCTCGACGACGCCCCGCCGATCTACGTCGCCACCGCCGGCCCGGTCACCGCGCGGCGCACCGGGCGCGAGGTCGACGGCATCATCACGCCGGGCGCCACGATCGAGAAGGTCGGCAGCATCCTGGG
>NZ_JAGXJG010000097.1:0-6413 GCF_019091725.1 Cellulomonas sp. GbtcB1
TCCCGGAGGTGGCCGCCACCGCCCAAGCCGCGCCGGCGCCCGCGTTCGAGGACGCCCTCGCCGAGGCCGCCGCGGCCCCGGTCCCGGGCCTCGTGGGTCTCGAGGTCGCCGACGTGGACGCCGCCCGCCTCGAGCGCCTGGCCGCCCCCGCGGCCGGCGGGGCGCCGGCCGCCGCGCAGGGCGCGCTGCACGGCTCCGTGCTGGCGCCGTCCACCTGGAAGCAGGCCGTCGCGGTCCTGCGGGAGCGGACGGTGCGCCGGTGACCGCCGCCCTGACGGCGGGCCCCACGCGTCCCGCGCGACCCGCCACCGAGACCGCCGACGTGGACCTCGTCCTGTCCGGCCCCCGCGCCGAGGCCCTCGCGGCCGCCGACGCCGCCGACCGCCGCCGCTGGCTGCTCGTCGTCCTCGCCGTGCTCGGCCTGGTGGTCGCGCTCGTCGTGCTCGGCTCGGGCAGCGCGCACGCCGCGCCGGTCCCGCCCGAGGGTCCGGCCGCGCCGACCGGCCCGGCCGACCCCGGCACCGGCGAGGTGTCGGTCGCGATCAACGGCGTGAACGGCACCCCGAGCAGCTCGATCGTCGTGCTCATCGGCATCACGCTGCTGTCGGTCGCGCCCTCGCTGCTGCTGATGATGACCGGCTTCACCAAGATCTTCGTGGTGCTGTCCCTCACCCGGAACGCGCTCGGCCTGACGACCGTGCCGCCCAACCAGGTGATCGCCGGCCTCGCGCTGTTCCTCAGCCTGTTCGTGATGGCCCCGGTGCTGTCCGACGTGAACACCGTCGCGGTGCAGCCCTACCTCGACGGCAGCATGGACTTCACCACGGCGCTCGACGCCGGCTCGGCCCCGCTGCGCGAGTACATGCTCGGGCACACGCGCGAGGCGGACCTGGCGCTCATCACCCGCGCGGCCGACCAGCCCAACCCGGAGGACCCGGCGTCGGTCCCGATGCTCACGCTCATCCCCGCGTTCATGCTCTCGGAGCTGCGGTCGGCGTTCATCATCGGGTTCGTCATCTTCATCCCGTTCCTCGTCATCGACCTGGTCGTGTCCTCGGTCCTGATGAGCATGGGCATGATGATGCTGCCGCCCGTCATGGTGTCGCTGCCGTTCAAGCTGCTGCTGTTCGTGCTCGTCGACGGGTGGGGCCTGATCGTCACCGCCCTGGTCGGCGCCGCGTCGGGCGGGGGTGGCTGATGGACACCTCGGCCGTCCTCGACATCGGGCTGGACGCCCTGATCATCGCCGCCAAGCTCTCGGCGCCGGTGCTCATCACCGCCCTGGTCGTCGGGTTCTCCGTCTCGCTCGTGCAGTCGGTCACCCAGATCCAGGAGGTGACGCTGTCCTTCGTGCCGAAGGCCATCGCCGCCGCCGTGGCGCTGCTGGTCTGCGGGCACTGGATGATCGCGGAGCTGGTGACCTTCACGCACCAGCTGTTCGAGCGCATCCCCGCGCTGCTCGGGGGCTGACCGCACGATGGACGTGACCCTCTCCCTGGCCGCCGTGCAGACCGCGATGCTCGCGGGCGTCCGGTTCGCCGCGTTCCTGATGATCGCGCCGCCGTTCGCGCACCGCGGGATCCCCGGCGCCGTCAAGGCGATGCTCGCGGTCGGGCTGGCGCTCGCCGTGCTGCCGCGCCTGGACCTCGTCGCCACGGAGTCCACGGGGGAGTTCGTCGGGGACCTGGTGCTGGAGGCCGTCGTCGGCGCCGCGCTCGGCTTCCTCGTGTCGCTGGTGTTCTCGGCCGTCCAGGCCGCGGGCAACCTCATCGACCTGTTCGGCGGCTTCCAGCTCGCGCAGGCGTTCGACCCGCAGAACATGACGTCCGGCGCGCAGTTCGCCCGCCTCTACAACATGACCTGCCTGGTCCTGCTGTTCGTGTCGGGCGCCTACCAGCTGCTGATCGGCGGGCTCGCGCGGTCGTTCGACGCCGTGCCGCCCGGCACCGGGCTGGACCTCGCGGCGATGGGCCAGGCGGTCACCACCGGGCTGTCCGACATGTTCCTCGCGGCGCTGCAGATCGGCGGCCCGCTGCTGGTCGTGCTGTTCCTCACCGACGTGGGCCTCGGCCTGCTGACCCGGGTGTCCCCGGCGCTCAACGCGTTCGCCATGGGCTTCCCGCTGAAGATCTTGATGACCGTGACGTTCGCCGGCTTCGCGTACCTGGCCCTGCCGGGCGTCGTGGACGACCTGGCGCGCAAGGCCGTCGAGGCCGTCCTCGGGGTCGCCTGATGGCCGGGGGAGGGGACGCCGGGGAGAAGACCGAGAAGGCCACAGCCCAGCGGATGAAGGAGGTCCACCGGGACGGGAAGCTCTCCCGGTCCCAGGACCTCACCGCGTGGGTCGGCCTGGCCGCCGCCGCCGTCATGCTGCCGAGCACCGCGTCCCGCGCCTCGGACGCCGCACGCGACCAGCTCGCCGCGGTCCGGGAGGCGATCGCCGCCCCCGACGCCGGCACGGTCGTCGACCTGCTCGGCGACGGCCTGTGGTCGGTCGTGGCGACGCTGGGCCCGCTGATGGCCGTCGTCGCCGGCGTCATCATCGCGGTGGCCGTCGCCCAGGGCGGCGTGCACGTGAAGAAGTTCAAGCCGAACGTCAAGCAGTTCAACCCGGTGTCCGGGGTCAAGCGCCTGTTCGGCGCGAACGCCTGGTGGGAGGGCGCCAAGACCCTCCTCAAGACCGCCGTCGTCGGGCTCGTGCTCTACCTCGCCGTGCAGGCGCTCGTGCCGCAGCTCATGGGCACCGGCCGCATCCCGCTCGAGCACATGCTCGGCGTCGCCGGCGCGGGCGTGAAGCAGCTGATCATCTGGGGCGTCGGGGCCGGCGTGCTGCTCGCCGCGATCGACCTGCTCGTCGTCATGCGCCGCAACCGCAAGCAGACGCGCATGTCGAAGCAGGAGATCAAGGAGGAGAACAAGCGCACCGAGGGCGACCCGCTCGTGAAGGGCCACATCCGGTCCAAGCAGATGGCGATGAGCCGGAACCGGATGATGGCCGCGGTCGCCGACGCGGACGTGGTCATCGTCAACCCGACCCACGTCGCCGTCGCGCTGAAGTACGTCGCCGGCACCGGCGCCCCGCGGCTCGTCGCCAAGGGCGCGGGCGCCGTCGCGGCGAAGATCCGCGAGCAGGCGACCGAGCACCGGGTCCCGATGGTCGAGGACATCCCGCTCGCCCGGTCGCTGCACGCCGCGTGCGCCGTCGACCAGGAGATCCCCGCCTACCTGTTCACCGCCGTCGCCCGCGTCCTCGCCTTCGTCATGCAGCTGAAGCGCCGCGGCGCGGCGATGGGCAGGCACACGATGCCGGGCGGCTCGGTCGCCCCGGACGACGCACCGACCACCGTGGCCGCCGCCCGGCGGCGAGCCCGGCAGGAGAAGGCCGCATGAACCCGACGCACCTGCCGATGACCAGAGCAGTACCGCACACCACTGACGAGGACCTCCGATGAAGAACCGGCAGATCTCCCAGCTCGCCGTCCCGGTGGGCGTCGTGGGCATCGTGCTGCTCCTGGTGGTGCCGCTGCCCGCGGCGCTGCTCGACGTGCTGATCGCCGTGAACATCACGGCCGCGCTCGTCATCCTGCTCACCAGCATGTACGTGCAGAAGCCGCTGGACTTCAGCGTGTTCCCCTCGCTGATCCTGGTGTTCACGCTGTTCCGGCTCGGCCTGAACGTCGCGTCCACCCGGCTGGTGCTGCGCGACGGCTACGCCGGGGCCGTGATCGACGCGTTCGGGCACTTCGTGGTCGGCGGGTCGCTGGTCATCGGCCTGGTGATCTTCCTGATCCTGGTCGTGATCCAGTTCGTCGTCATCACCAACGGCGCCGGCCGCGTGGCCGAGGTCGGCGCGCGGTTCACCCTCGACGCGATGCCCGGCAAGCAGATGGCCATCGACGCCGACCTCAACTCCGGCCTCATCGACGAGGACACCGCGCGCAAGCGGCGGGCGGAGGTCACCGCGGAGGCCGACTTCTACGGCGCCATGGACGGTGGCTCGAAGTTCGTCAAGGGCGACGCCATCGCCGGCATCATCATCACGCTGATCAACCTCATCGGCGGGTTCGTCATCGGCATGGTCCAGATGGGCCTGTCCGTCACCGAGTCGCTCGAGCGGTTCAGCCTGCTGACCATCGGCGACGGCCTGGTCACCCAGATCCCCGCGCTGCTGCTCTCGGTGTCCACCGGCATCGTCGTCACCCGGGCCACGGCCGAGGGCGACATGGGCACCGCCGCCTCCAAGCAGCTGTCCCAGTCCCGCACCGCGCTGCTGATCGCCGGCTGCGGCGCGCTCGCCCTGGCGCTGCTGCCGGGCATGCCGAAGCTGCCGTTCGTCCTGGTCGGCGCGACGCTGCTGATCGTCGCGCAGCGCATCAAGGCCGCCGAGGCCAGGGAGGCCGCCGCCGCCGAGCTCGCCGCGGCGTCCACCGCCACCTCGGCGCCGACCAGCAACGACACCCCCGAGGCGCTCATCGAGCAGATGCGGGTGCACACGCTGGAGATCCTGCTGGCGCCCGACCTGGTCGACATGGTCGGCAACGGCCCCGACCAGGACCTGCTGCACCGCGTGCGCGGCCTGCGCCGCAAGATCGCCATGGAGCTCGGCATCGTCGTGCCGCCGGTCCGCACCCGCGACTCCGTCGACCTGCCCCGGTCCACCTACGTCGTGCGGATCGCCGGCGTCGAGGTCGGCCGCGGCGAGGTGCCGCCCGGGCGCATCCTGGCGCTCGGCGACGACCTCGCCGCACTGCCCGGGCAGTCCGTCGTCGAGCCGGTGTTCGGCCTGCCGGGCAAGTGGGTCGCCGCCGAGCTCCGGCACGCCGCCGAGATGGCCGGCGCCACCGTCGTCGACCGGGTGTCCGTGCTCATCACGCACCTGGGCTCGATCATCACCCGCAACGCGCCGCGGCTGCTCGGCCGCGAGGACGTCCGCGTCCTCACCGAGGGCGTGAAGCAGGTCAACCCGTCCGTGGTCGAGGAGCTCGTGCCCGGGCTGCTCACGCTCGGCGAGGTGCAGCGCGTGCTCCAGGGGCTGCTCGCCGAGGAGGTGCCGATCCGCGACCTGGGCCGCATCTACGAGGCGCTCACCCTGCGCGCCAAGGTCAGCACCGACCCCGAGGGCCTGGTCGAGGCCGCGCGCGGCGCGCTCGGCCCGGCGCTGTCGGCGCAGTACGTGCAGGACGGCGCGCTGCGGGTGCTCACGCTCGACCCCGTCTTCGAGCAGTCCCTGGTCGAGGCCCTGCGGCCGTCGGAGTCGGGCACCCAGATCGTCACCGACCCGACCCGCCTGGAGGCGATGCTGGAGCGGCTGCGCGCGCAGGTCGCCGACGCCGAGGCCACCGGCCGGTCCGTCGTGCTCGTCTGCGCCCCGGCGCTGCGGCCCGCGCTGCGCAAGGTCGTCATCCTCGCGCTCGACCGGCTGCCCGTGCTGTCGTACGCCGAGGTCACCGGCGGCGGCGTCCGGATCGAGACCGTCGGGGTGGTGAGCGGTGCCCACGCGATTGCTGCTTGAGGGCGCCGACCTGTCCGAGCTCATGGTGCACGTCCGCGCCGAGTTCGGGCCGACCGCGCGGATCGTGCGCGCCGAGCGGGTGCGCACCGGCGGGCTCGCGGGCTTCTTCGCGCGCGAGCGGTACGAGCTGACCATCGACGTGCCGGACGCCCCGGCCGCGCCGACCACCGGGCTGCTGCGGCGCCGGGGCGTGCCGGTGCCGGCGGCCGGGGCCGGTGCAGGGGCCGGCGGGATCGACGCGCTGCTCGCGGCCGCCGACGCCGCGGACGCCGGGCCCGACGGCTACGGGCCGCCCGGGTCCGACGTGCTCGCGCCGGCGCGCGGGGGCGCGGTGCCCGAGGCGCCGCCGCGGGTGTCGACCGGCGAGGAGGCGTTCGCCTCCGTGCTGGAGCAGATGCGGGCGATGACCGGGGCCGTCGCACCGGACCACCAGCTGGAGGTGCCCGCCCCGGCGGCGCCGGCGGGGATCCCGGCCCAGGCGCCCGACGCCGCGGGACGGGCGTTCGAGCCCGCCGCCCCGCCGGTGCTGCCCGCGCCCGCGCCGGCGCCGGCCGTGGAGCGGGTGCCCGCCGACGCGCCGCCCGCGACGGGAGGGGTGCCGCGCGACGCGCTCGCCGAGCTCGGCGTGCCCGCGGCGCTGCTGGCCGCGGTCGGGGACGGGCCGGTCGAGCTCGCGCGGCTGCTGGCCGCCGTGCCCACCGCCCCGCCGGTCCCGCGGGACCCGGGGACGGTGCTGGTCGTGGCCGGCCCGCCGGAGGACGCCGCGCGGGTCGCGGAGCTGCTGGCGCTGCGGTCGGGCTCGGGCCCGGTCGTGGCCGCGGGGGACGCGGAGGTGGGTGCGGGTGCCGGCGGGGTCGGCGCGGCCGGTGCGGCCGGGCGCCGGCTGACGACCGCGGCGGCC
>NZ_JAGXJG010000098.1:0-6144 GCF_019091725.1 Cellulomonas sp. GbtcB1
GCCGAGCAGGGGACCGGGTACCCCGAGCACGACGACCCGCTGGAGCAGCGCCGCCGCCCCGTCCCGCAGGCGCTGCTCGCCGCCGCGGGCGGCCCCGAGGCCATGCAGGTCGACGGGGACTTCCACGCGGCCCTCGAGTACGCGATCCCGCCCACCGGGGGGATGGGGCTGGGGGTCGACCGCCTGGTGATGAACCTGACGGGGCTCAGCAACCGCGGCACGATCCTGTTCCCGCTGAGCAGGCCCGCGCGCTGACCGCCGGGCCGGGTCAGCCGACCTCGATGACGCCGGTGGCGAGGAGGGCGACCGCGGCCACGGCCATCGCCAGCACGAGGCCGCAGACGGCGACCTCACCCGGCGCGAGCGCCCGCTCGCGCCGGGCTCGGCGCGCGATCACGAAGAGGATCGTCGCGGGCGCGTAGATCACGGCGGACATGAGGACGTACTGCGGGCCGGCGCCGTAGAAGAGGAACGCCGTGTAGGCCACGGCCAGGAGCGACACGGTGAGCAGGCCGGCCCAGCGCGGACCGGCCTCACGGCGCGCGGCCAGCGCCTGCTTGACGGCGAACCCCGCGCTGAGCAGGTACGGCACGAGGACCATCGACGTGGTGAGCGACACCGCGGCGTCGAAGGCGTCCTCGGCGAGCAGCGCGAGGAGCAGGAACACCTGGACCGTGACGTTCGTCAGCACGAGCGCTCCCACCGGGGCCCGGCGCGCGTTCTCCCGGGCGAACCACGCCGGCATGTCGCCCTCGCGGGCGGCGTTGACGACGACCTCGGCGGCCATGAGCGACCACGCCAGGTACGCGCCGAGGACCGAGACCAGGAGCCCTGCTGCGACGAGCACCGCGCCCCACTCGCCGACCACGTGCGTGAGCACGCCCGCCACCGACGGCTGGTCGAGCTCGGCGATCGCCGCCATCGGCAGCACGCCGTAGCCGATCATCGCCACGAGCACGAACAGCACCAGGACGGACAGGAAGCCGGTGATCGTGGCCCACCCCACGTCGCGGCGCCGTCGCGCGTACCGCGAGTACGTGTTCGCGCCCTCGACCCCGATGAACACGAAGACCGTCACCGCGATCGTCCCCGACAGCTGCGCCGGGACCGACCCGCCGCGCAGGTCCGAGAACAGGTTGCCGGCGAACACCGCGGGGTCGAACGCGATCCCGACGATCACCACGAACACGAGCAGCGGCACGAGCTTCGCGACCGTCACCACCCGGTTCACGGCCGTGGCCGAGCGCACGCCGCGCGCGATGAGGACGTGGAAGAACCAGAGCCCGGCCGATGACACGGCGACCGCAGCCACCGTGCTCCCGCCCTCGAACGCCGGGACCCACTCGCCGATCGTCGACATGACGAGCGTCCAGTAGACGACGTTGCCGAGGACCGCGACGGCCCAGTACCCGATCATCGACAGGAAGCCCGCGTACCGCCCGAACCCGGCCCGGGCGTAGGCGTAGACGCCGGCGCCCAGGTCGGGCCGCCGCTCCGAGAGCTGCTGGAAGACGACTGCCAGGGTCAGCATCCCGGCACCCGCGAGCGTCCAGGCGATCGCGGCACCGACGACGCCCGTGGACCGCGCGAACTCGCCGGGGAGGGAGAACACCCCGCCGCCGACCATGGTGCCGACGGTCAGGGCGGCCAGCGTCCAGCGGGACAGCGGGTGACCGACGGCTTGGTGGCCGGGCGCCTCGCGGACGTCGGTGGTCATCGGCGGCGGACCTGGCGGCGACCGGACCGCCGTGGCGAGGTCCGCACGCCGCGTGGAGCGGCTCCCCCCATGGTCAGCCCTCTCCGGTCGTCAGGCGCTCGTCGACGCAGCCGCGCCGGCACCGTCGCTGGTCACCGGCCGGCGCTCGTCCGCCCCACGCGCGGCGAACCAGACCCCCACGAGCGCGACCAACCCGGCCAGGAACACCAGGGCGCCGAGGGGGTTGGCGCCGTCGGTGGCGTCGAGGGTGAACACCGAGAAGTCCCAGGCGCCGTGCAGGGCCATGGCGCCGATCAGCGACCCGGTGACCCGGCGCAGGATGTAGAAGGACAGCCCCTGCAGGAACGCCGAGCCGATCTGCGGCAGCGTGCCGGTGAGCGACTGCCCGAGGAAGACGTTGATCCCGTGCATCAGCCCGAACAGGGCGCTGGAGATGAGAGCCACGGCGATCTCGCGGGTGCTGCCACGCAGCCCGGTGAGCAGCAGACCGCGGCTGGTCAGCTCCTCGTTGAACCCCACGAGGACGCCGAGCGCGAGGCCCGCGACGACGAAGTCCGCGCCGACCTCGCCCCAGTCGGTCCCGAGGAGGTTGCCGACGACCGCGACGAGCAGGAGAGCCGGGGCGATGATCGTCCACTTCGCGCGGGTGGTGCGCCGCTCGCGCAGCGCCGGCTGCCACCAGCCGAGCCATGTCGTGATCGCGGCCACGAGCACGGCCCCCACGGCGAGCGAGATGACCGCCCCGCGCCAGAGGTTGCTCGCGGAGTCGCCGAAGTCGGTGTAGGGGACGCCGCTGGCCGCCTGGATGGCCACGACGACGAGGAGGTAGAGGGCCCAGACGGCCAGGCCGATCCAGGCCCGGGGGTGAACGCGCATGACGGCTCCTTCAACGAGGTGGGCTCAGTGGTGGCGACCCCGCCCGGTCCTGGTGCGGTGACCAGGGCAGACGGGACAGAGTGTGACACAGCGCACGTGGCGGCGCGCAGGCACTGCGAGGTCAGGTGCCGTCCGAGGACGACGTCCTCGGCAGGTACGGCTGGATGGCGGCCGCGAGGGTCGCCGGGGTCATCGACTGCAGCCAGACGGTGCCCGGACCGCGCACCTGGGCGAGGAAGAGCGAGTCGCCGAAGATCTTGTTCCGGACGCCCTTCACGGTGGCGAACTCGATCTCCACGCCGGCGCGGTACAGGGCCAGGTGACCCGGGTGGACGAGCAGGGTCTCACCGGGACCGAGCTCCCTCTCCGTGAGCTCTCCCGCCAGCTGGACCCAGGCGGTCCCTGCGCCCGAGAGCTGCTGGAACACCACGCCCGCGCCGCCGAAGATCCCGGCGCCGAGGCGCTTCTGGAAGCCGACGGAGACGTCCACCCCGGGTGTGCTGGCGACGTACGAGCCCGACTGGACCAGGAACGCGTCCGCGGCGTCGATCGTCAGCTCCCGGATGCTGCCGGGCAGCCGGGCGGCGAAGGTGAGGGCGCCACCGGCCGGGGGCGCTGTGTACTCGGTCAGGAACAGCTGGCCGCCGCCGACCGCGCGCTTCAACCCGGCCAGGAAGCCACCGCCCCCGCCGTGCGCCGTCGAGGTGTCCATCGCGAAGCCCGGCGTGAGCCACGCGACGTCTCCTCCCTCGGCGACCACGCGTTCGCCGGGGTCGAGGGCGAGCTCGAGAACCGGCATCGTCGTCCCGGTGATCGTGCTGCGCATCAGAGCCCTCCAGATCGTGTCGAGGTCGCGGCGGTCGCCGCGGTGGCACGGCGCCGCTCCCGGAGGACCGACACCAGCATCGCGATCCCGAGGACGCCGATGACCATGTTCGCGCCGACCGCCCAGCCGGGCGGGTCGGGGGTGCCGCCGTCGGGGCCTGTGGGCTGGGCGTACCGCGCGAAGTCGTTGAGGGCGTGCAGCAGCATGGCCGGCCACAGGAACGTGGTTGCGCGGCGGATCGCGTAGTAGACCGCGCCGAAGCCGGCCGTCCCGGCGATCTGCACGAGCGTCGGGCCGACCGGCGCCCCGTGCAGCAGGTTGAGGGCGTGCATGGCGCCGAAGACGACGCACGTCAGGAGCAGTGCCGCGATCTCGGGCATCGATCCGCGCGCACCGGTGAGCAGGATGCCGCGCAGGGCCAGCTCCTCCGTGAAGCCGACCAGCAGGGTGCCGACCAGGAGCACCAGCAGGTACGTCCTGCCCGCGGACCAGTCGGCCGTCACGAACGAGCCGGCGACGGTGACCGTGTACAGCACGGGGAACGCGAGCCACCATCGCGGCACCCGCTGCTCGGGGCGCTCGCGCCAGACGTCGCGCCACCACCCCGACCAGCGGGCGAATCCCACGAGCAGCGCGCCGATGATGCTGAGGGGCAGCACGTGGGTGCGCAGGAACGCCAGGGTCGGGTCGGTGATGTCACCGTCGCCGCCGCCGGGCAGGACGTCGTCGACCGCGACCAGCGCGGCGTAGGCGACCACGACACCGAGGCCGACCAGCACGCCGTGGCGCACGCGCGGGTGACCGGCGGGGAGCCCGCCCGTGAGGTCCGTCATGGCCGTCATCCCACCAGATTCGCAGGTCGCGCGCCGGTCGAACCGGGTCCGGGGTTCAGGCCAGGTCCAGCAGGCCGGGCAGGTCGGCGACGGAGTCGAGCAGGTAGTCGTGCCGCTCGCGCCCGAGGCCGGCGGCGCCGAGCTTGCCGGTGAGCACGCCGACCACCGCGCCGGCTCCGGCGTTGCGGCCCGACTGCAGGTCGCGCACGGTGTCACCGGCGACGAGCACCCGGGCGACGTCGACCACGCCGGTGCGCTCCATGCACCGGTGGACCATGTGCGGCGCGGGCCGGCCGAGCGGCACCTCGTCGGCGCAGGTGAGCGCATCGAGCGTCACGGCCTCGGACAGCTGCTGCTCCGGGGACGCGGCGACGGTCCACCCGAGGACATCGAGGATCGAGGTCGCGACGTCGCGCGTGAACCCGGTGGTGAGCGCGACCTTGACGCCGTGTCGGCGCAGCGTCGCGAACGCCTCCGGGACACCGGGGATCGCGGTCGGCGGCCGCGTGGCGTAGGCGTCGGCGAGCAGCACGCCGAACCGGGCGAACGCCGCGTCGACCGTCGCGGCGTCGGGGGCGGGCCGGGGGCCGGTCTCGCCGAGGCGCAGCAGCGCGTCGAGGGCGGCGCGCTTCTCGGCGCCCATCCAGGTCTCGATGTCGGCGGCCGTGGCGGCGCTGCCGTGCTCGGCGGCGGCGCGGTGCAGCGCCTCGTAGACGGCGCCGTGCTCCTCGACGGTGGTGCCGGCCATGTCGAGGGCGACGAGGTCGAACGTGCGGGTCATGGGGGGTCCTCCGAGACGGGGGCGGGTCAGGACGGGTGGGACTCGAGCGCGGACGGGCGGCGGACCGCCGGTGCCGAGCCGTCCCGGGTGTTGACGATGGTGAAGGCGGCCAGGTCCGGCAGGTAGCGGTCCTCGGCGTACTCGAACAGCACGCCGGCCGCGTCGCTGGCGTGCCGACGCTCGCGCAGCAGCGGGGTGCCCTCGGGCACCTCGAGCAGCCCGGCGTCGGTGGGGTCGGCCGCGACGGCGTCGATGACGTGCCGGGCCGACGCGATGTCCACGCCGCTGGCGATGAGGTGGTCGTACACGGACCCGGAGTCGGGGTCGAAGTCGAACAGCACCCGGCCGACCGGCTCCAGGAAGGTGCTGCGCTCGACCATCGCCGGCTCGCCGTCGATGAGCCGCAGCCGCAGCAGCTCGACCACGGGGGTGCCCTCGGGCAGGTCGAGCGCGTCGGCCGCGGCGCCGGTGACGCCCCGGCGGGCGACCTCGACGGTCCGCTGCCCGGGGACCCGGCCGGTCCCGCTCACCCAGCGGCTGAAGGACAGGAAGGTGTCGAACGACTGGGGCACCGCCCGGGAGCGCACGACCGGGGGCCGGCCCTGGCCGCCGCCGATCAGCCCGTCGGTCCGCAGCGTGGCGAGCGCGTGCCGCATCGTCCCGCGCGACACCCCGAACTCCTCGCACAGCGCCGCTTCCGAGGGCAGGGCGTCCCCGACGCGGTAGGTGCCGGACACGATCCGGCGGCGGAGCTCGACGAAGACGCTGTGGTGCAGGGGGAGCGGGCTGGACA
The DNA here is from genome assembly GCF_019091725.1 of Cellulomonas sp. GbtcB1. Taxonomy (NCBI): domain Bacteria; kingdom Bacillati; phylum Actinomycetota; class Actinomycetes; order Micrococcales; family Cellulomonadaceae; genus Cellulomonas; species Cellulomonas sp. GbtcB1. The sequence continues at coordinate 5,827 of NZ_JAGXJG010000098.1, forward strand.
TGGTGTTGACCATACAAGTGAGGTCCCGAAGCGACCAGACCTGGACAGTCCGACGCGATGAACATCGCACGACTAGGTGGAGCCAGGTGAACACCAAGCGAACATGTACAGACAAGTGACCTCCGACCCTTGCGCTTGTTCGATCGCGGCGCCCAGGGTCGTCGCCGTGAACCTCGTCTCGTCCCGCCCCGGGCTCCCCCCGTCCGTCGACCTGCTCGTGGTCGGCGGCCTGTCCGTGCTCGTCGTCGAGCGCGACGGCCGCGCCGTCGCCGCCTCCGTGCGCAGCTTCGGCCCCGGCTGCTTCACCCCGCAGGTCGG
>NZ_JAGXJG010000099.1:0-5488 GCF_019091725.1 Cellulomonas sp. GbtcB1
GCGAAGCCCACCACCTCGATGCCGGGGTCGCCGCCGAGCACCAGCCGCAGGCCCATCCGGACCAGGCCCTCGTCGTCGACCAGCAGCACGCGGATCGCACCCGCCTCGCTCACCCGGCCTCCTCTCCCCACGGCAGCTCTGCCCGCAGACGGTACCCACCGGACGCGTCGGGGCCGTGCTCCAGGCGGCCGCCGACCTGCCGCACGCGCTCGTCGACGCCGACCAGCCCCATCCCGGAGCCGGGCGGCGCGGGCGGGGCGCCGGCGGGCCGGGCGCCGTTGCGGACCTCGACCACCACCCGGTCCTGCTCGACGTCGACCCGCACCCGGACCGGTGCGCCGGCTGCGTGCTTGCGGGCGTTGGTCACCGCCTCCTGCACGACCCGGTAGGCGTGCCGGCCGACCGCGGCGGGCACCTGCGCCAGGCGGGCCCGCGTCGCGTCGCCGAGGTCGAGCGCGACGTCCGACCCCGCGGCGCGCGCGTCGGCGACGAGATCGTCGACCGCCGCGAGCGTCGGCTGCGGGGCATCGGGCCCGGCACCGGCCGCCGGCTCCCGCAGCACACCGAGGACCTGGCGCAGCTCCAGCAGCGCCAGGTTCGCGTTGTCGCGCACCACCTCGGCGGTCGCCGCCTGCTCCTCCGGCGGGAGGTCACGGCGGTACGCCAGGACCCCGGCGTGCATCGAGACGAGCGAGATCCGGTGCGCCAGGACGTCGTGCAGCACGCGGGCGATCCGCGTGCGCTCCGCCGTCCGGGCCTGGTCACGCTCCGCCGCGGTCGCCCGCTCGGCGGCGTCGGCCCGGTCCCGCAGGGCGGTCAGCAGGTCGCGCCGGCTCCCGAGGTAGGCGCCCGTCGCCGTGCAGGCGAGCCAGACCAGCACGGCGAGCACGAGATCGGCCCGGACCCGCGGCGTCGTCACCTCGCCGAGCAGCAGCAGGTCGACCACGGTGGCAGCGCCGAACCCCGCCCCGACCGCAGCCACCGCCCGCCAGCGCCGGGTGGTCGCCAGCGCCACCAGCGCCACCAGCACGGCGCCCTGCGCCGCCGCGGAGAACGCCGACACCGCGACCACCGCGGCGGCAACCGCCACCGGGTGCCGGTGCCGGTGCAGCAGGAGCAGGACGGCGGCGACGCCGAGCGCCGCGTCGAGTGCCACCCACCAGGTTGGCTGCACCGGCCCCTGGGAGACCTCGGCGGTCAGGGCGAACGCCCCCACCCCGGCGGCGGCGACGGGCCGCCACGCCGTGCCGACCGCTCCGGTGCCCGCGCCCGGGTCCGTGCCCGCGGTAGCACCAGGTCGCGCGGGCTGGACCTCCTCGCCGGTGCGCACGCGCTCAGCGTAGGGGCCGCCTGCGACGGAAGTCGCACGTCGGCCGGGACCCCGGGCAGATCCGGGTCCCGGCTCCGCCGCCGGACCGTGGAGCCATGAGCTCCACGGGGCACGCACCGGCGACGATCTGGGTCGCGGACGGCGACCCGTGCGTCCTGCACCTGGCCGGCGCCCTCGACGCGGGCGACCTCGCGCGGGCCGCCGCCGACCTCGGGGTGGGCGAGCTCGCGGTCGCTCGGGCCCTGGTCGCCCGCGGCGTGGGCCTGGTGGACCTGAGCGGGGCGACGTTCATCGACTCGTCCGTCCTGCGGATGGTCCTCGCGATCGGCCTACTGCTCCGCCCCGGGCGCCTGCCCGTCCGGGGCGCCCGGGGCGAGCCGCTGCAGCTGCTCACCATCCTCGGGATGGACGAGGTCGTGGATCTGCGAGCCTCGTGACAATCCGTCATCGGTGGGGTTCACTCGGCACAGGCAGGCGCGCTCGCGGCGTCGTCGCCCCTGGCTCCACCAGCACCGCCGCCCCGCTGAGAGGACGACTGCCCGTGCGCCACAGCTCCCGCCGCCGTGCCGGACGCCTGACCCTCGTCCTCCTCCTGGCCCTGGGCGTCGGCGCCGGGCTCCCGGCCGTGGTCCCGGGTGCCGTGCCGGCCGCCGTCGCCGCTCCCGCCGACGACTGCGCCGCGCCCACCCGGTCGGTCGCCGGCGGCGGCTGGGCGGCGGTGTCCGTGGCCGCCGGCGAGGTCGTGCAGGTCACCGGGCGGTTCACCGCGGGGATCGGGGCCCTGGCGCCCGGCGGCACGCTCTGCGTCGCGCCCGGTGCGGTCCTCGCGCCGGCGTACGTCACGGAGCCGGGGGGTGTGCTGCACGTCGCCGCGGGCGGCACCGCCACCCTGCCGTGGACGTCCGCCCGGTCGGGCTTCGTGCTGGACAACGCCGGGACCACCACGTTCCAGGGCCTCAACGTGAACGGGCCCGCCACGCTGCGCAACGCAGCCGGCGCGACCCTCGAGGTGCGGTCCGCGTTCAACCCCTCCGGCGGCACGATCGAGAACGCGGGCACCCTGCGGCTGCCCGCGGGGGTCACGCTCAACGGCGGCGTCGTGCTGACCAACACGGGCGCGCTCACCGCCGGCGCCCCGGTGACGGTCAACGGCTCGCTCCAGAACACCGGCACCGCGACCCTCGCGCAGGCGCTGCTGGTCAACGGCTCGGGCCGGCTGGACAACGGCTGCGTGCTGCAGGTCGGCGGGGCGCTGACCCTCGCCGGCGGGTCGGCGACCAACGCGGGGCTGGTCACGTCCGGAGGGACGTTCACCACCAGCGGCGCGAGCACCTGGCGGCAGGCCGGGACCGGTGCCCTCAGCGCCGGAGACCTGCTCGACGACGGCGCGGTCACCGGGTTCGGCCGGTACGTCTTCACGGGCAGCAGCATCGTGCACAACCGGTTCGCCGGGGACTCGCCCGCGTCGCCCGTCACCGTCGACGTCCCCGGCGGTGCGTTCGGGACCGTGACCGGCACGGTCGCGAACGTCGCGTTCGCCGACGTGACCCTGCCGCCGGCGAGCGCCTACCCGGCACCGGGCTGCGCCGGCGCCGCGGCCCCCGTCTCCGCGGACGTGCAGGTCGCGATGACCGGCCCGTCGCACGTCGCGCCCGGCACCGCCGTCACCTACGCGATCACCGTCACGAACGCCGGCCCGTCCCCCGCCGCGGGCGTCGTGATCCGCCAGGCCCTGCCGGCCGCGCCCCGCGGGACGCTGAGCGCCGTGACGGCCGACCAGGGGGGCGTCGTGTCGGCGTCGGCCGTGCAGTGGGACCTCGGCACGCTCGCGTCGGGCGCCTCCCGGACGCTGACCGTCGCGGGCACCGCGCCGACCTCGGGGTTCCTCGAGAGCACCGTCGCGGCGACGTCGAGCACGCCGGACCCCGACCCGGGCAACAACGACGGCAGCGCAGCCACCGAGCGCGTGGCGACCGAGATCGACACCGTGCTCGTCCGGCCCGGGCCCACCACGGCAGACCTGACGTTCGAGGGCGTCGGCGGCGTCCCCGTCCTCGGCGCCCTCACGGGCACCGCCGGCTTCCCGGACGCGCAGCTGCGCTACCGCGTGACCTCGCCCGGCGACGCCGGCGCCATCGCCATGCTGCCGTCCGGTCTGTTCGCCTTCCTGCCGCCGGACGACTGGGCCGGGACGGACAGCTTCCAGTTCGAGGTCTGCGACAACCAGGCCGTTCCCCTCTGCGACCAGGCCACGGCCACGGTGACCCTGCACCCGCAGGCGGCCGAGGACCGTGCGATCACGGACGCCGACGTGCCGGTCGTCATCCCCGTCTCCGCGAACGACTCGGGCGGGGCGGTCCTGACCGGCGGGCTCGACACTCCTGCCTCGAACGGGAGGGTCGACCTGGACCCGTCGGCCGGCTCGCTCACGTACACCCCCGACCCGGGGTTCGTCGGGGACGACGCGTTCACCTACCGGGCGTGCGCGAGCGGCGATCCGGCGGACTGCGTGACCGCGGTCGTCCGGGTCACCGTCGAGGCCGTCGACCACCCGCCGCAGGTCGCGGCGGCCGCGCGCGCGATCTCCGTGGGCCAGGCGGCAGTCGTCCCGCTGGATGCGGACGACCCCGACGGCGACCCCACGGTGATCACGACGGTCTTCCCGCCCTCTCACGGGACCGCCACGCCCGACGGCCGGACGACCCGCTACCAGCCGGAGCCCGGGTTCGCGGGCGTCGACCGGTACGGCGTCGTCGTGTGCGACGACCGCGACCCGGCGCTGTGCAGCACGGGTGAGGTCGTGGTGACCGTGCTGCCGGTCGCGGCCGACGACACCGCGCGGACGACTGCGGGCACTCCCGTCACCGTCGACGTCCTGGCGAACGACGCGGGCACGGTCCTGGACCCGGAGGTCGTCTCGACGCCGGGTGAGGGGACCGTCCGCGTCGCGAGCGGCGCGCTCGTGTACACCCCCAGGGCCGGGTTCACCGGGACGGACACCTTCGGGTACCGGATATGCGCGCAGGACGGGTCCGGGGCGTGCGCCGAGGCGGCGGTCACCGTCGCCGTCGTGGCCGCCGACGGGATCACGCCGCCGGTCGACGACGGGCCCGGAGCGAGCGTCATCCAGAGGCCCGGTCCCGGAGGATCGGCTTCAGGTGAGAGCAGGACCACGCCCGGGCGGCTGGCGCGCACAGGATCAGACGCCGCACTCAACGCGGGGATCGCTGCACTGCTCGTCGCAGCAGGTGGTGGCGCCATCGGCCTCTCGCGGCTGCGGCGACGCGCGTGAGGGTGGCCGCCCCTGGGACCGTGTCGCCTGTCGGTCGTCGCCTCGTACGTGCAGGCGAACGGCAGCCTGCCCTCGCGTCGGGTCCGCGTCCGTTGCTTGCGAGGTCCGGTGCGGTTACCTTGCCACCGGGCGCTCGCACCGAGTGCGGACGACGTGAGCCGGGGGTCGGCGTGATCGAGATGACGGGGCGGGATCCTGCGCGAGACCGGACGGGCGAGCCGCGCGTGAGCGCGCGATGATCGAGGTCACGGGGCTCACGAAGCGCTACGGCGACACGGTCGCCGTCCACGACCTTACCTTCACCGCCCGGACGGGCCGGGTCACCGGGCTGCTCGGGCCCAACGGTGCCGGCAAGTCGACGACGATGCGGATGATCCTGGGGCTGCACCGGCCCTCCAGCGGCACGGCACTGGTCGACGGGCGCGTGTTCACCGCCGACCCCGCTCCGCTGACGGCCGTCGGGGCGATGCTCGACGCCCACGCGGTGCACCCGGGTCGCACGGGACGCAACCACCTCGACGCGCTGGCGGCGACGCACCACCTGCCGGCGCTCCGGGTCGACGATGTCCTCGAGCTCACCGGGATGACCGTGCCGTCACGCCGACGCGTGGGGACGTACTCGCTCGGGATGGTGCAGCGGCTCGGGATCGCGGCCGCGCTGCTGGGTCGGCCGCGCACCCTCGTGCCGGACGAGCCCGTCAACGGCCCCCACCCCGCCGGCGTGCACTGGGTCCGCGAGCTGGTGCGCGGCCTCGCCGCCACCGCGGTCGCCGGCGGTGACGACGACCAGGCCCCGCAGCCGCGGGCCGAGGAGGTGCGCGTGGCCGGCTGGCGGGCGGCGCGCTCGGGCCTGACGGGCGACCTGG